>DATHCX010000047.1:0-23010 GCA_035319325.1 Desulfomonilaceae bacterium | reverse complement strand
GATTGTAAAGGCGGGGCAGAGATGGAACACCTTCCGGATAGCTCATGGACATCCGAAAAAGTCATTTTCTTCACAGTAGTGTCCGGCATCAGGCGTCGCGACCTTCTTGCAGTCAATGCATCCCTTCACCTTACAACCCAGTAGCTTTCCGGCCATTTGAACGAATCAGGCTCGGTTTCATTCACGGGAACGGTCGCCCGGGTGATTTGTAAGACGGCCTGTTTGGGGCCGCGAAGCGCCTTATGACTCTTGGCTAATTTCAACTTCAGTTCATCGTTAACAAGGTCAAGATCTTCGGCCAAGAGCCGCAATTGATCGGAAAATTCAACCCTGAACCAAACAGCAGTAGGTCCACTGAAAAACGGTGTACCAAACCAACCCGGAAGCCTGCGATCCCCTCGGAACTTGTCGTTGAATTGAACCCCAAAATGGGAATCGATCTCTCTCCATGCTATTTTCTTTGCGGTGTTCCCGCACCCCGGGGCTATGGCTACGGAACTGCTACTAATGGAAGTTACGCGGCCGAAAATCACTTTGCTAGTCGTCACAACTTCGTCAGCAACTGACGTTCCGGGGCACACCAAAACAATTGCAAAGACGCAATTGATTAACACTCTACTCGGCAAAAGTCTTAATGACATGGGCTTCCTCCTTTCCAAGCCGTATTATAATCGGCACAGTATTCGTGTCGTCCTTCGTAAGTGGTCTAAACAGCACCACATATGGACCGTCTGTTCCAAGGAGCCGGGCACCAGCATATCCATGACTCACATCCTGTCCTTTCGCATCGGTTATGGACAGAATCTTCGGTAAACTGCAGGTTCTTTCGTACATATCCTCTGCAGCCGCGCGACCTCCTACGTACCGAGCGGGCACGTATGTGGCCAAGACAACAAATCCGACGAACATGAATGGCAGAATGGCGGCAAACGCGCTGTGAGCTCGGGCTACGAGCGCCGAGATGCGGTCTTGCAGAGCAATAAAAGTCCCTGCAAAGACATAAACCGCAAGAATCAGTTTGTATTGGTCGCAGGCAATAGCGGTTAGGCCTCTGTAAACTATGTGAAACACTGGCAGACCGAGTGTCTGATACTTGACATTAAAGGCTGCATAATATGTTTCTGTACGGACTATTCCTACAAAAAAACCAGAAGCGAGATGAGCGAGAGCTGGTCTCTAATATTAGTATCGTGCTTTTCTTCAGGACGCGCTGGTTCCTTGGTCATGAACTCCTCCTCTATACTGGCCTCGTTCAGCCAATTTCACGGCGGGCGATGAACCTTCTGGGCTAAAAATCCTTGAATGGCCACGCGTTGTCAGCGTGGTTCAACCCCGATTCACGGCTAATTGGTCAATTGGAGCCATTTGGATCTTATCCTGAATTGTGCAGCGATCTTGCCATTTCGGAGGTCCTTGGACTGGTTCCGGATGGCAGGATGGCTTCGTTGACCCTGTGAACGCGTCGCTTGGTACTCCACGAGGATCGACGCAGGCAAGACAGTCATTACTTTGACAAAAGAGACTCCATGTAATTTTCCCAGCATGTGTTGTACCATTTTGATTGAGTCCCGTTTATACAATAGTTTTGCCCAACGGATTAGTCATTGCAAGATTTATTTGGTCAGGACACGAATCCTGAACAATAATGGCCCTGAGCATCCCAGTATCCGGATTTGGTTCCCACGGTCCGGATGCTTTGCGGGACCCTCTGTGAGGTCCGACGGAGGTACATATGAAAAAAGCCATAGTAGTCGCACTCGTCTTTTTTTTTGCAGGTGTTGCGGAAGCACAAGATTCTTTTACTGCACACGGAGCAACGGTTATCTTTCATCCACCGGACCTTCGCAAGTGGAACCTCGTCCACAAAGGGATGGATGCAAAGTCGAACAAATTCCTCCTCATGTTCAAGCGTAGTGCAATCAAGGATTCCGAAGGTCGCGAAATAGAGCCGGTTATAGCAGTTATCTGTGAAGCGGTATTGGATTCATCCGACATGATACAATATTCCATCAGGAAACGGACGCAAGTCGGCTTCGACGTCAAGAAGGTCTTGACTCATCAGGATGGTAGTCTCACCTGTAGGAACGCAGTCGGCTATGAAGGTGAATACGAGAAGGGATCTGTCTTGCATAAGGTGCTCGTGGCCCACATACGACACAAAGAAGCGGGGCTGCAGGTGATCTGCGATTCGACGGACGGAGTTTATGGCAAAGTGGAAGCGGACATGAAGAACTTTCTCCGGTCGATAACGTTCAAGAAATGACCGCGGCCAGTTGATTCCTGGCGATAATTTCGGTCTCGGCCACCCATGCATACAGCAGATCCGCGTTCAATTGTTCGGAAAATCGCTATCCATTCAGTCACGGGTGGCCAAAGGCTGTCCTTGAGGGCGGAGCGAAGCGATCTCCGGATTGAAGTACGGAGATTGCTTCGTCGTTTCACTCCCGCAATGGCAGCGGTCAGGACATCCTCCGGGTACGTGAATGATTACTAAAATCGGTGGAATTTCGTTGATCCGAAAAGACGTGTTGTGGTATTTTTCGTAGTTACGATTTTTTGGTCGTCCCCGCACCGAGACTGATTTTTTGGAAAAGTCGCAGTTCTTCAACACCCGAGGAGGTTTCTGTACATGTTTGAAATCCTTTCAATGGAGCGGATCGGCCCGGGCGTGAACCGGGCGGTTATTTCTGCTCCGGACATTGCCAGGGCACACAAGCCCGGCCAGTTTATCATCCTGAGAACCCACGAAGAGGGGGAACGCATCCCTCTGACCGTAGCGGACAAAGATGTTGAAAAAGGGACTATAACCCTGGTTTGGCAAGAAGTGGGCGTGACCACGTATTATTTCGGCACCATGTGCCCGGGGGAGAAACTTCACGATCTGTGCGGACCTCTTGGAACGCCCACACACGTCGAGAAGTTCGGAACCGTGGTAGGCGTGGGGGGCGGAATCGGCGTAGCGCCTCTTTTTCCCATCACAAAAGGCATGCATGATGCGGGCAATCACGTGATTACCATAGTCGGCGCCCGAACCGAGGGACTGCTCATCATGACTGAAGACATGAAAAAGGTCAGCGATGAGCTCCTCATTGCAACGGATGACGGTTCGTACGGCATCCATGGATTTGTTACGCAGGTGCTTCAGGGGATCATTGACAAGGGAACGAAAATAGATTTGTGCGTAGCCATAGGACCGGTTCCCATGATGAAAGCGGTCGTGAAGGTGACCCGCGCAGCCAATCTTCCCACGGTGGTCAGCCTGAACCCCATCATGGTTGACGGGACCGGCATGTGCGGGGCTTGCCGGGTGGAAGTAAATGGAAAAACCATGTTCGGATGTGTTGACGGACCGGAATTCGACGGTTTTCAAGTCGATTTCGATCTTCTCACCAAAAGGCTGGCAATGTACAAGGGCCCGGAACTAATCGCTCTGAATAAATTCCGAGAGACCTCCAGAGGTTGTCAGTGCCAATTTCCGGGAGGTTCATGATGGCCGAAGAAACAACAACCAAAAAACCGAAGGTTCCCCGGCAGAAAATGCCGGAGCAGGACGCCTTGGAACGGGCTCACAACTTCTATGAAGTGGCCCTGGGGTACACAAACGATCTGTCACTCCTGGAAGCGAGCCGCTGCCTCCGCTGCAAGAAGCCGTACTGCATGAGCGGTTGTCCTGTCGAGGTAGACATCCCGGACTTTATCGAAATGGTCAAAGCCGGGGACCTTATGGGCGCTGCATGGAAAGTGAAGGAAAAAAACAGCCTCCCGCGCATTGCAGGAAGAGTCTGCCCCCAGGAGAGCCAATGCGAAGCCAAATGCGTTCTCAACAAGAAGGGGAAAGGCGAACCCTGTGCCATCGGACGGCTCGAAAGATATGTTGCAGATTGGGCGGCGGAGCATGGTGGAGGAAAAATGCCCGAACTCCCGAAACCTACCGGACTCAAGGTGGGTGTTGTGGGGTCCGGACCTGCCGGCCTGACTCTGGCGGGGGCACTCGTCAAGAAAGGTGTCGGCGTGACGGTATTTGAAGCCTTGCATGAGCTGGGCGGGGTGCTGGTGTACGGAATCCCCGAATTTCGTCTGCCGAAAGCGATCGTTCGAGCAGAGGTGGACGAACTCAGACAACTCGGCGTGGAATTCAAGACCAACTGGGTAGTGGGCCGTATTGAGACGGTGGACGATCTCCTGGAAAAACGCAAGCTTGACGCCGTATTCATAGGGTCCGGCGCAGGGGCACCCTTGTTCCTGAAGATACCCGGGGAAAACCTGAACGGCGTGTATTCGGCCAATGAGTATCTTACCCGGACGAACCTCATGAAGGCGTATCGTTTCCCGGAAATGGACACCCCGGTGGCCAGAGGAAGACGAGTGGTGGTGTTCGGTGGCGGCAACGTGGCAATGGATTCCGCCAGGAGCGCCTTGAGACTGGGCGCTCAGGAAGTCACCATCGTCTATCGCAGGACCATGGCGGAGCTTCCCGCTAGGGCGGAAGAAGTTCATCATGCTGAAGAAGAGGGCGTGAAATTCAAATTACTGACTGCGCCATTGGAAATAATCGGAAACGAAGCAGGATGGGCAGTGGGCATAAAGTGCCAGCAGATGGAGTTGGGTGAAGCAGATCAGTCCGGCAGAAGGCGGCCGGTTCCCGTGGAAGGTGCGTATTTCGACATCGAGTGCGATACGGTGATCGTGGCCATCGGCAATGCGGCAAACCCGCTGGTGCCTACCACCACGAAAAATCTTGAGACCAACAAATGGGGGAATATAGTAGCCGACCTGGATACGGGCAAAACCTCCAAGGACCGTGTATGGGCAGGTGGCGACATTGTCACAGGCGCAGCAACGGTTATTCTGGCTATGGGCGCGGGCCGAAAAGCCGCACTTTCCATGCTGAGCACCTTTGGTTTATAATAGTACGTGATGGGGTCAGCCCTTGGACAAGTCCGGGGGCTGATTACCCGCACCCTCCGGCAGCGTTGCACAGCACGGCTACCGGGAAAATTGATGGGTTGCAGGTATCATGCGTTTCGGCACAATTATTGCCATCGCTGTTATCATGGTGCTCGGGTGGTTGTCATGTTCGGCAGCCGCGCCCATCCAAAAGGTCCAGGGCACCATAGTGGAATTGGAGGAGGGGTTCTTGTGGTTGAAACCGGACAACCAGACCACGCCCCGAAAATTCGTGCTCACGTGGAAGGCCCGTTTCAACCCTCCCAAACTGCCCCTAAAAGGCGATCACGTTCAAGTCCTTTACAAAGACAAGGAAGAAGGCGCTGTCGTATACGGATTGAATTACCTGAGGAGCGCCTCCGATGCCAGCGGTCCGAACAAGTAGTCTGTCCGTATGGCGGATCGGATGAGTGCCTGCAATCCGGAGAGTGATTCCTTGGATGGGATTAGTATTCATACGCATTCGCCACAAGATTTATGAGATTGCAGGGCTGGGAACTCTCCTGAGCGAAGTGATGAGACGGCTCTGCGTCGTCCGCAGCGAAGGAGAGCCCCCAGCCTGTTCCCGGAATCGAGTTACCTGAAGAAAAGCGAATCCGTATCAGTCCCACAAATAAGTTATATGACCGGTCGTCTGGGGTTCTCCCGAAGTTTTCATTGAGCAGAGGAAGTCGGCTTTGTCATTGCGAACGCAGCGAAGCAATCTCGCGTAGTTGCAGAATAATGGCTGGAGAGTGCTTCGTCGCGTCGCTCCTCGCAATTGACATCGATTCGCTGGCTGGCCAAGTCATTGATTTGAACCCTATTTGCGGGACACCACACCAGTCTTTTTTCAACAACACCCGGAATCGTTAGGGCGACCGTCCCCGCATCCCTGTTCCGGTTCGAGCGCACAGCAACACGAAGAGCTCTCCCGTCCCAGCATCGAATTGATGACAGCCGCCGCGCATCCAACTCCGGAGCGCACTTTTACCGCATTTACCGGGCAATTTCGCGCGCACGCTCCACATTCCATGCATGCGTCCCGATTGCTGATGCGTACCCGCCCGTTATCTCGGGCAAGAACCGCATGTGGACATACTTCCAGACACATTCCGCAACCGGTGCATTTCTCCGAGTCCAGTGCCAAGGTAACTACATCTTTCAAGTACAGGAGTGCCAAGGTGTTCTCC
This sequence comes from Desulfomonilaceae bacterium, assembly GCA_035319325.1. Taxonomy (GTDB): domain Bacteria; phylum Desulfobacterota; class Desulfomonilia; order Desulfomonilales; family Desulfomonilaceae; genus DATHCX01. Next base: position 16,891 of record DATHCX010000047.1, on the reverse strand, counting down.
TTAAGCGGCAAGAAGCGATCCAAACCACAAGATAATGCCGGTGGCGCCTGCAACTGTTTCTACGGGCACGGCCCACCGCATCTCCCTTTTTACACCCGAAAGGGAAGTGTACGTGGACGCGCCCGTGAAGTTCATGGCCAGGTAGGCTGCTACAGCGGGTCCCGCCAACATCCACGCAATAATCTCCAGCCGTGACGCCCAGTGGGTCAGATCGGGACTTTGCAAAAATGCAATGAGAAGCATTGAAACAAATCCTGCGATGAATCCTTTGCCGGTAAAAGAGCGTCCCGGAAGCCAAGGAAGCAGGACCGGAGTCAAGACAGCTCCGGCAAATACGGCACCCAGAAGGGCGCACACGGCAAAAAAGCCGTGGCTCGTTGCATTGGCCCAGAAATTCCCCGTCCGCCAAAAGCCTCCCAGGACAAAAAACGCCGGAATCAGGATCAATAGGAACTTGAAGGTGGACACCAACTCAATCGGGATCAGCACGATTCTTTCCCAGACGGGAAACTCTTTCCGCCGCATCTTTGCAGAAGCGCTACATCCTGATTCTACAAACGCCGGGACATCCTGTGCCTGCACCGGACCATACTGTATCCTGAATCCACAAAGCCGCTTGACTTCGTGTGCAGCGACGCCCGGCGCACCCAACTGTGGTACTATGAGAACCCGATGGGATACCACTTCAGCCAACCGGGAAGCTTCCACCAGCCTCACTATTTCCTCGGTGGAAAAGGTTCCTTTCCCGGCAGCGCACCACACGTTGACTCCCTTGGTGTCCAGCACGAGCATCCAAAAATGATGCCCCACCACAGCAGCTCTGAGTTTGTCGAAGGTCAATTTGTAATTTGCGGTAACCAGGACAGGGGATGCCTCGTCCGGATCACCGATGGCATACAAACCTGGATCCACACGGTAATCCATCCTGCCGACACCCCAGCGAACCTTCAGGGTTCCCCGACGATCAGCAGGAGTGAGCCGGCCGGAAATTCGGGGCACCAGCCCCGCTCGCGTCGGCAGGGAACCGATCACAAAGGGTTGATTGAGACCGGCGAGGCACAACTGAGCCTCTTTCGGGCCTCAACATGCTCCCTGTCGAGGTTGCTGAGGCTGAGATACCGGCTTACAGTCCTGCGTATCAGTCATAGTTGTAACCTCTGCCTGTCGATTTATTTCGCGGAAACGGAAGTCTCCGACGCCTCACCATTTTGAGCTGCTAAGGTATCGGATCCAGGCAGTCTTTCCCGAGCCCGATCGTCCTCCATCAGGCACAGTGCCCTGTCCAGGAGGCTCACGACACACGGATCAATTACCCGATAGAACATGTTGTTTCCGCTCCGCCTGGCAGCGAGCATTCCCCGGTCCAGCAGTCGTTGGAGTTGATTGGATATGGCCTGAGGCTTCATGCCCACAAGCTCGGCGATACTTGTTACGCAGATCTCTCCCGCTTTGACTACAGCGTGGAGCATACGGAGTCGGGTTTGATTGGCGAGCACCTTGAATATGGCCTCCAGTTCCGCCGATTGCTCCGCGGAGAGCAACTGCCTGTTTTTGAGGCCGGGTTTTTCCGGGCAACAGTCGAAGAGCGTCATGGAATATGGACCGTCCGAATCAATATTTCACAACTTCAGCATATAGTGTAATGGTGGAATGATCAAGACTTTTTTTTACGATCGTCTCGCCCCAATGATACTGTGCCGCGGAGAATACGTTCCCGTCCCCGCTCCAAGAGGGGCGCAGGACCATATGACGGTTTGGTCTCGACTAGCCAGGATACGATTATCCTGTAGCCTCAAGGATTGTGTTGGTAAACGGAAAAGGCATGCGCCCCCGCCGGATCGCTGCAGTTACGTTGGGGAAAACGGTATGAGCGAGTTCGACGTACTCTTCGTGTCTTCGCACATAGTTTCCCCTGTCCAAGGACGTCAATATCTTCGCATAGAGCGACTGCCCCGATATATAACAGGGATCCGCCGTGAGCAGTCTTCCGCCGGGTTTGAGCGTCCTGCTGCTAACACGGAAAAATTCAGTGGCTTCCTCGTCGGTGAGGTGATGCAGGACACCATAGCCGATGGCCACGTCAAATTCTCCCAGTGCAGACTGCCCGAATTCGCTCACCGTCTGACAGTGAAAGCTGGCCCGATGGCCGAATTGCATTTTCGCAGAGTCAATATAATCCTGACTCATATCGAGCCCCACATACTCCACGTCATGCAGGAAATTCAGGATTTGAGCGGTCCCGCATCCGATATCGAGGATACGGTCGCTCTTGCGAGGTTTGAGGTATTGACGAACAAAATCCTCAACCCCTTTGTCCGCTCCGATCAATCTCACGAACAGATTGTACACGGCCGCTTTACCAAGTGATTTTCTTGGGTCCGGGAATTCGATCGCCATGAACGCTCTCCTGCCTGCAAGGCCAACCGCGGGCAACGTGATTTTTCATTCCAGGATATCTGAGTCACCTCGGCAAGGCGGAGAAGACAAATTTCTTGTTGTGGATGTAGGCAGGGTCCGTTCGTCCAGAAACAGCCTCCAAGGCGCTTTGATGGCCCAACGCTCATGTCCGGGTGCGAGTCGCCCTATGGTACAATTGCGCCAGATGAGCTGGAATTCAATCTTTCCACTCCGGTTGATGGACACGATTTTGGTTTGCATTAGGGTGGGTTTGAATCCTCTGCACAACCCGGATCGGGCCAAGAGCCGATACGCCGGGTGTAACAGACCATGCAATTTCCTATATATGGACGAACGGAATCTTCGTAGAGCTCCTACGCGCAGGCCGAGTGAACCATTGCACATGTGGCGGACCTTGCGGCGGTTCTCGGCATGGACGACACGTCCGATTATGTTCTCAGGACTCAAAATCAGGCTGTCAGCATGGGTGTTGTTGTCTCCCATGCTCACGAATCCCCCGTCTACTTGCGAGATGATACGGTGAACCACGAGGTGAGAATCGTGGTCCGGAGAGAAAACTACGACGTCGCCGGGCCGTATTGGGCGATTTCCATAGGGTTCGACGTGAAGACTGTCACCGTGTACCAGGGTTGGATACATGCTCGTTCCGGTGTAAAAGATGTTCAGCATATGTCTCAATCCCACTGCCGGAAGGGCCCAAATCGGTATGGATCTCGAATCCTGAGGTGTGAAGCGTGTCCCCGTTCGGAAGCCCGCCGGCCCACATTCGAACGATCCAATCATATCATTGCAGGAGTGAAACGACGAAGCAATCTCTGTTTTGGTTAATTGGAGATTGCTTCAGGCTTCTCCCTCGCGATGACAATCTTCGAACCTTTTTGCGTAAACAAAACCGACACTACTTTTAAGAACCCTATAGCACCCGGTCGTGTGATGGTCTAACAAAAAATGTTGGCGTCAGCGAGAGCTTTCTGTCGTGTATGCCATCCTGGCGAACCATTACGAGACCCGAATATCAGTTCTGGCGGGTAACGTTCGGGCATCAAGAACGACATCACCGGCCAGGTGTCTCTTCCCCCCTGGGAGCGACGAAGCGGTCTCGCGTAGGTGCAGAATAAGGGCGGGAGATTGCTTCGTAGCTTTCCTCTTCCCAATGACACTAATCGTGTGCCGGCCAAGTCAGTGATTTGAAGGCCGGTTGTGGGACTCCACACGGGTGCGCTTTCAACAAAGGTAGATTCGAGAGTCACTTCCTGTCAGAAGCTCCTCCCTGATCTGGGCATGCGAAAGCGAGGCAGCATCAAAAGGATCGATGTTTAAAAGTCTTCCGTTTCCTGTGTGAACGTCGGGCTACACTGCCGCGGGTTGTCCCACACGTCGATCAAATAATCCTTGGCATCCACGAAGAAGGCGGCCTGCTCTTCAACCAGCCGTTCCGCTTCTGCCGAAGTCATGTTTTGCGTTTCGTTTATGAAGGAAGCAACCCTGCCGTAGTAAAGAGGCGTCATGAGGTCTACGAGTCTTCGCCGGTTGGCAGGCCAGTTATGGTAAGTTCCTGCAATCTCGTATAAAACCCTCACCCACGTGTCCGAAGGGAATCTGAATCGGTTCTCCTCCATGGAAGCAGCCACCTGGATAGCATCATAACAGTCCGGACAGAAGATCTCTTTCCACAATGTCCCGAAGTGATTCAGTCCCATCCTGAACGAAGTGACCAATTGATGAAGGTTGACATTGATCGGATCCGGTTCCCCCGGCGTATTTTCGCCGAACACAGGTACACTGGCCGGTGCAGGCATTTTCTTCCAAGTTTCTTCCGTTTCTTCCATGAGCTGAAACAGTGTTGATACCACTTGTCTAAACATGGGACCCAGATGTTCGGAAGGATCTTTGGCGTCGTGAATCTTTCTTCCCAGGTGGGCCTGACAAATGTTGAACCTGCGTATTATTGCCTGGACAGTCAGCCAGATGTCGATTCCGAATCGAGCAACATCCGTGTCCCACACGTCTTGTTCCACGTAGAAGGCCACTAACTTGCTGCTAAACGCGAAGTCACCTCCGATGGGTTGTCTGATGTCCTTGCCAAAGACGGCCTGACAGATGTTGTACACAATGTTGTTGGTAATGGTGCCGTCATACTTGTATCGCGTGTAAATGGGGGCTACGAAATCGAATCCCTTGTCAAGGACGGGGTCCAGAAGCATTTTCACCCAACCGTCAGTAATGCTTCGCAAGTCGGAATCCACCACCATGCACGCCTTGACATTGAGGATGTGAGCGGCTTCAAAGATCATCCTGATGGCTGAACCCTTTCCGGGCGCACCACGATAGATTCCCACAAGTTTCTCCTGCCAGGGTTTTAACTGAAACTCCTTCGCCACGTCCCTCGTGTCGTCCGTCGAGCCTCCATCCGATACTACGATCACGGCTCGCAAGTCGCCGAAGTAATTTCTCAAACCATGGGAAACCATCTTGACCACGTTTTCGATGGTTCGATCATTGTTGAAACAGGGGATTCCGACGACGATGTCGGCATGATTGAGTTCCTCGAGCCTTTTGACAATGTAAGGCCTCAAGGCGCTACTGTACTTCATATCACTCCTCCGGAGTCTCAGTTGAATACGTTCTTGTTGTCCTGGTCCACGAAGTCCACTAACTTCGGAGCGAAGTTAGGGATAGCCGAGAATACGCGATTCCAATTGGAAATCGGAGGGGTGCCCATCGGATCGCTTTCAATGGCATCGCCAGCTATGCGAATAGCCTCGGCGAAGGTCTCGAAGGCTTTGGATTCCGAGTGACGATCGTATTGCAATCCATTGACCCGGGCATCAGAATAGTACATAAGCATGAGGTCCTGCGCTTCCTCGAGAAACGTGGCTCGAAGCGCATTGAAGAAGCCAGGCCCGAAGACGGCTCCACTCGAACACAAGACGCGGAACAAAGTGGCACACACGTCAATGGACATTTTGTTCAGCCCCTTTTCCGGGTCATCTTCAGAAAGCTCTTGATGCTTGTGGTCATAGTTTTCGCACAACTCGACCTGGCACACCCAGTTAAGTGAACAGTTCCGGAAAACCTCTGCGAGCACCCCCATTTCCAATCCCCAGTCTGCCGGAATGCGGTTGATCAGTGCCAGATCCGCCACCATGGAAAACTCGCCGGAAAGCGGGTACCGAAAGGAATTCAAGTACTGAAGCAGGGGGAGGGGACCCAAAATCTTGATAAGAGCATGAATCAACGGGGTGATCAAGAGTCGTGTCACCCGCCCGTGCATCCTGTCTGTAACACGGCTGTAGTAGCCTTTACAAAACTTGTAGTCCAGATCGGGCATGACCGTCGGATATACCAATCGGTTCAACAGATTTTTGGAGTACGAAACAATGTCGCAATCGTGCAACGCGATGATACAAGACTCACCCCGGGCCACTACGTACCCGTAAGCAGTCCACGCACTTCGCCCCTTGCCGTGAGGACCGGGGGATAATCCAGCTTCCCGAATCTCTTCGTAAAGGGACTGCACATTTTTTCCGTCGTTCCATATGATGCGGACCCTTCTGTTCGGCTTCTGCAAAGGCATGAAATATTCGCATGCCCGCTGGAATTCTTCATATGTGGCCGGACCCAAGGTGACCAGGACCTCACGGAGGTAGTTGACAGACTCCAGAGAGTTCATGATGCCCTGCAGGGCCGGTCCGTCCATCTCTGAAATCAAGCAGGGAAGCACGAGGGCGATGGGCCTGGATTTTGATGCCTCTTCAATCTCCTTCTCGATCGCCTGCAAATTCCTATTTCCCAACATGTGAAGGGTGCTGATTGGTTCGGTTTGTTGAAAATCACTCATTGCTCCACCTCCTTCAATTGTAAGAGAATTTCCAGTATGGCGACATTCCACCCTTCAGGTCCGGCGGCTACACGGGACACATGTGTCAACGAATCTGGCAGAAGAGCTCTATTCTGATCGCCGACCAGGACCGGGAACTCAACGAGTTCCAGAAACGGGAAGTCGTTGGGGCTGTCTCCGAGCGCCACCGTGCGTAACCCAGGATATTTCTGCCGGTACATTTCGAGCAAGACAGAAACAGCCGCTCCTTTGCCATTGTGGCCAACCAGATGCCAAAACCTTCCGCCCTGCACGGCCAGTAACCCTCTCGCCCGGGCGGCGTTGACGATTTGTTCGTCTCTTGATTCGCTTTCCGCAACGATGAACGGCTCGTCATAGTTTCGCATGCGGGCACCGACAGCCTCTCGCATTTCGAGACCCGTCAGTGCGGCAACTTCATTGTCTGTCATGGACGCAAATCCCCTGAGCGGACAACCGACTTCCCGGGAAATATCCTGGAGTGTTTGAACCAACACCCCGTAGGGCGTGCCAAGGGGTATCATGGAGTATCCGGCCTGTGAAATCGGGTCATGCAGTGTCCTTAAGGCGGCAGCCTGAGCAGCAATCGGCGACTGGGCGCCAAAGACTATTCCGCCGCCGTTTTCCACTATGAATGGATCGGCAAGCCCAAGTTCGCGGTATAGCGGCTCCATTTCCGTGAACGTCTTGCTGGAGACCAGTACGATCCCGGCTCCAAGGGATTTCAGCGCTTCGAGAGCTTCAGCCGCTGCCTCCCACGAATAGGTCCAGGGGTCCAGCAACGTTGCGTCCAGATCTGTGAACACAAGGAGTTTCATGGCAGCTCCCCCTTTACGTGCAAGTAGCCACACAAGCCAAGAGGGGCAGAAAACAGCGCCCGTTTTCGAGGTTGCGTTTAGTGGTGAATCGGTATGCGAGCCGTGCCAATAGCTCGGAGGTTCATCGGGTCGACCCAACGTGGTCACTCATTCATGGCGAGGCAAACAGAGGATTCAAGTGGCGTAAACCGCCGAAAAATCACTGGGGCAACCCATTGTGAAGTAGCTTATTGTCCGCTTTATAGTGGTGGTAGGTTGCAAGATGAATGCCAATAATGCTACTTGGTGATAATGCTGCTATAAAGTGGTTTCTTGAAGCAGCAGGCACAACAGCCGTAGAACACTTATTTCGCACCAACCCTGATAATTCCCGCCAGGTGTAAAATATTTTCGCAGTCAGCATGCTACATGAGGGTGCGACAACTAGAGCAGTTCTCGAAGTCTTGTCGGATTCGTTCATGACTCTCGCGCTCATTCGAACGATCCAATCATGTCGTCGCGAGGAGTGGAACGACTAAGCCACCTTTGTTTTGATTCATGCGAGATTACCTCGGGCTTCGCCCTCTCAACAACACCCAATCCACGGCTCTTCCGTGAGACCGAACGCTTGTGTGCACCGGTTTCTTGACGTTGCATTTATGCCCCCCGGTATAGTAAAAGATTTATGGAGGAAGGTCGCCGGCCCGCTTGTCCTGCGGTATGGTTCCTCAGGTGTCTGTCAACGCTTTCGGGTCGAAATTCGCACTCGAGAATCGGTGAGGCGATCGCCGCAACCCTGGCTCACGCACCCCATTGTACGTGATTCCCCAAGACACATTTTCTCACGGAGGTCGGTACGTGAAAGCACGATTTTTTGCGTCCCTAATACTGTCAGCGCTTATAGTGGCTGGCTCCTGTGTTTTTTTGACCGCGCTGGCTACCGCCGGGCCGGGCCTGGGGGGTGAGATTCCCATGGGGGCCGTGTGGTCCCTGACCGGAGACGCGGCAGTCTACGGTCCATCTCAGAAAAATGCCTCATTGATGGCTGTTGACGAAATAAACAAGTCCGGCATGCTGGGCGGGGCTAAAATCAAGTTGATCATCGAGGATGACCGCTCGACCAAAGAGGGTGCCATCGCAGCGTTTGAGAATCTCATAAAAAAAGATAAGGTGATTGCCATTCTGGGCCCCACTCTTTCGAATTCGGCAAAAGCGGCTGATCCCATCGCCCAGGAATCCAAGGTGATAGTTCTGGGCGTGTCCAATACCGCGGGTGGCATTGTTGAAATCGGCGATTTCATTTTCCGTGACAGCCTACCTGAAAGTGCGGTCCAGCCGAACACGGTGCAGAAGACCATGGACAAGCTGGGCTACAAGAAGGTGGCAGTCATGTACGGAGATGACGACGTTTTCACCAAGGGCGGATACGACGTGTTCAAGAAAGTGCTTGAAGAAAAGGGAATCCAGGTTCTGACAACTGAAACGTTCAAGAAAAAGGATACCGATTTCTCGGCACAACTCACCAAAATCAAAGGCCTGAACCCTGACCAGATTATCGTATCGGCGCTGGCAGAGGAGGCTGCGGGAATCATGAGCCAGGGGCGCCAGCTGGGCATCGCCGAATCGGTTCACTTCATAGGTGGAAACGGCTTCAATTCACCCAAACTTGCTCAGCTTGCCGGCCAATTCGCCGAGGGAGCAATTTCCGGCGCAGCCTGGTTCATAGGAAATGATACCCCGGGAAACAAGGCTTTTGTCGAAGCTTACACGAGCCGGTACGGTACCAATCCGGACCAGTTCGCAGCTCAGGCCTATGCCGGGGTCTACATTCTGGCCCATGCAGTCAAGACAGCCAATTCCAGCGACTCCAAGGCCATGCGTGACGCTTTGGCCGCGATCAGGGACCTTGATACGGTTCTCGGCAAGTTTTCGTTCAATGAAAAACGCGATCCTGTTCATCCGCCTATCGTGCAGATCATAAAGAATGGAAAATTCGAGTTGTTCCAGTGAGTGCGGCTGGGAAGCGGAGCGGGCGCAAGGTCTCGCTTCCGTTTCCGGTGAAGGTGGCGTATGACTCAACTTCCTCAGCAACTGATTAACGGTATCTGGCAAGGAGCGGCTCTTGCTCTCTTTGCCATGGGGTATACGCTGGTTTTTGGCGTGCTCAATATCATTAATCTTGCTCACGGCGCTACGTTCATGTGGGGCGCGTTTTTTGCCTTTCTCTGTGTAACCAAGCTCGGTTGGCCGCTTTGGGCATCCATCCCGGTTGCTATGGTCGGCGCGGGACTGCTGGCCGTGTTGGTGGATCGCCTGGCGTTCAAGCCGCTTCGTTCTCTCACGGCCGGCGGCCTGGTGCTTTGGGGCGGGTTTATTTTACTCCTCCTGGGAATCGTCGGAGACTGGGGCCCTCCGGTGAAAACCGGAATTACGGCTGCCGGCGCCGTGCTCATGCTCGTGGGGTTCGTGCAAGATTACCGAACCATTCGTCCATTGCGGCAGCGTGAAGTGCCACACCTGGCCCCCATAATCTCGTCCATCGGAGCCACGTTCATTTTGATCAGTCTTGCCATAGGAGCATTCGGGGCTCAGGTTTCCCGTTTTCCTCCCAATCTGTTCCCGCTGATGCCATACCACATTACGAAGGATGCGGTGATTTCTCCGATTCAAGCTTTGGTCCTTGGCCTGTCCTTGTGCCTGATGCTGTGTCTCAGCCTGCTGATCAAACGTACGCAAATGGGACGTGCCATCAGGGCGATCGCTTGGAGCGAACGGACCTCACGACTGCTCGGGATCAACGTCGATTTCGTCATCGCACAGACCTTCTTTATTTCGGGAGCGCTGGCCGGCGCCGCAGGAGTACTCCTGGGACTGGCTTTCAATCGTTTGGAGCCTACCATGGGTAACGAGGTGGAGCTTGCGGGCCTGACGGTGATTATCGTGGGAGGCATGGGTAGTATAGGCGGCGCAGCCCTCGCGGCTTTCCTTGTGGGAATGATCCGAGTCCTCAGTGTAGCATACGTGGACAGCAGTTTCAGAGACGCATTCGTTTTCGGTTTGCTGATCCTGGTACTGCTCGTACGTCCCAGCGGCATCTTCGGACGCAGCAAAACCGTCCGGGCATAAGAAAACGCAAGAACTTCATGAACGGATAAGTCAAGTTTATGCCGGAACTCATTACCCACAATCTCTCGACAATAAATTTTGTCCTGATCAATATCACACTGGGGCTCAGCATCTATTTGACGCTTGCGACCGGTCTGCTTTCGCTGGCGAACGCAGGCTTCATGGCGATCGGTGCGTACACGGTGGCGATCATGTTCACGAGGGCCCATGCTCCCTTGAGCGTGGGCTTCGTAGTGGCCGTCTTGTTGGCGGTCGTGGTCGCGTTACCATTTGGCATCCTGGTGCTTCGGCTACGCGACATTTACCTGGCAATTGCCACGTTGGGTTTCGGCGAAATTGTCCGGATCATTGCGTTGAACGGCGACAAGGTGATCAGGCTTTTCAGCCAGGACAAGGAGATTGCGGTTTTTAACGGGGCTGAAGGGATTACCCTGACATACACGACGCCTCAGTTCATCCTTGGGTTGCCCGACACCACGTGGACCATTTTACTCTACGTCATTGCAGTAACTTATCTGCTTGCGACGCTCCAGAGCTCCCGGTACGGGCGGATCATGGCGTCGATCAGGCAGGATGAGACCGCCGCGTCTACGCTGGGCATCAATGTGGTTCGGTATAAACTGCTGGTATTCGTGATGGGTGCTGCAATTGCAGCTGGGGCTGGCGCACTGAGCGTCCCAATCGTGCGAGTGATTGATCCGCACAACTATGTATTCAGCCGTGCTGTCGACATCCTTGCCTATGCGGTATTGGGCGGCATGACGCATTGGGCCGGTCCGATAATAGGGGCCACGGCGTTGACTTCACTGCCGGAAGTATTGCGCTTTCTTAAGGACCAGCGGGACATAGTCAACGGTCTGATCATCATGATCTCCATCATCTATCTGCCGGCAGGACTGGCCGATCCCCGGATCTGGACCTTCTGGAGGAAACCGTTTGCACAGCCGAAACGGTAAAGTGGTTTCATCGTCTGAGCGTAACGGGGCGGGGGATTCTGCGCCTCGGAGCGATAGAATTCTCCCCATATGAGGACAAAATCATGGACGCTCCGTTTTGCTGTGCGCTCCAAATCCCCGGGAATGCTGCTACGCATTCTGACTGCGAGCGGTAACGGATGATAGTGCAGAAGACAGCTGAGCCTCTGCTCCAAATAAGAGACGTCACCCGAATGTTCGGCGGTCTCATGGCTCTCGATGAAGTGTCGTTCGCAGTGCCAAAAGCTACGACCTGCGGCTTGATAGGGCCAAACGGGGCCGGCAAGACCACTCTGATCAACGTGATCAGCGGACTGGTACCTCTGACGCGGGGCGATATACGGATGGAGGGGCAATCGATCTCCGGCCTGCAGCCACACAAGATCGCGGAAGGGGGTATAGGGCGTACCTTCCAGAATATCCGCCTTTTTTCAGAGCTTTCGGTGCTTGAGAACGTCATGATGGGCCATCACCTGAAGCAAAGGGGAACCTTGCTCGAGACGTTGTTGCGCCTCCCCAGAAGTCGCAAGCATGAGCGGGAGTCATCCCGGTCCGCCCTGGAATTGCTGGAGCGACTGCATATGCAGGATCTTGCGCACGTCTCCGCCAAGGCGCTCTCGTATGGAGATCAGAGGCGGGTAGAGATAGCCAGAGCGTTGGCTATGGAGCCCCGCCTCCTGCTATTGGACGAACCCGCCGCAGGCATGAACAGTACCGAAACGTCTCAGCTTACCGAATTTCTGGTCCAGTTGAACGACGCGTCGTTGACACTTCTTGTTATAGAGCACGACATGGACCTGATCATGCGAATTAGCGACCTGGTCGTCGTTCTCAATTTCGGAGTGAAGATCGCCGAAGGTCCTCCAAGTTCCGTCCGCGACGACAGGCAGGTGATCGAGGCATATCTGGGCGAAGAAGAATAAGGATCTGCATGCGATTCCCGCGGGATACGGGACAATAATCAAGGCAACAGACGAGGGGAGATCAGTTCTTATGCTCATTGTGCGGGATCTTCACACATCATATGGGGCGATTGCCGCCTTGCAGGGAGTAAGTTTCCAGGTGCACGGCGGCAGCGTGGTGGCTTTGGTGGGTGCCAACGGTGCCGGTAAGTCGACTACGCTCAACACTATCAGCGGCCTCTTGCGCCCCGATAGTGGGTCCATTCGTTTTGAAAACAATGAAATCGCTGGGTGGAGGGCCGATCGGGTAACCGCTCTCGGACTGGTGCAGGTGCCGGAGGGCAGGCAGGTCCTGGGAAGTTTGATGGTGGAAGAGAATCTCTTGCTGGGTGCCTACACACGGAAGGATCTCGATGTGGCCGCGGACCTCAAAGACATCTATCAGCGCTTTCCCCAACTGAATCACCGCCGAAAGCAAATTGCGGACTCGCTTTCCGGTGGAGAGCAGCAGATGCTGGCGCTGGGAAGGGCGCTGATGTCTCGACCGAAGCTGCTGATGCTGGACGAACCGTCGCTTGGCCTCGCTCCTTTGATCGTCCGGGAAGTCTTTCGTATCATTGCCGAACTGAAGAAACGCACAACGATATTGCTGGTGGAGCAGAACGCGCGCAAGGCACTCCAGGTAGCAGATTACGCTTACGTGCTGGAGGGTGGCAAAGTGGTCCAAGAGGGACCTGCCAGCCAGCTCCAGGGAGATTCTCGCATAGTGGAGGCATACCTGGGAAGAAAGCGTTAGTGTTCTCAGGTACAGTGCATATGAAAGGAATTCAACAAAGAAGGACTCGGCTACGTTCCGAATCCTTGGTGATTTCTTGGTGCTCGGAGCGAGAGTCGAACTCGCATGACCTTGCGGTCGGTGGATTTTGAGTCCACTGCGTCTGCCTGTTCCGCCATCCGAGCAATATGTTGCTGAACACGTCGTTCAAATATACTCTCAAATTCCCCAAGAATCAATCAGGAAAAGTGATCGTTCGGTTACGCGGGGGACCTGCCTGGCCTCTGTCAGTGTGAGGAGCGAAACAACGAAGCAATTTCGATACTTAAAGGTGCAGATGGCTTCACTTGGCTCGCAATGACACCCTTTTCCCGCGCGTCACGGAATGGATGCCAAAAAAATGCGCTGGTACTCGGCTGACTTCGGCCCGTCAAAGGGTCGTTGCCCTGTGGTTACCAAAAGCGGGAAACCACCTTCGGCACCGTTTGCCGTCACGAATCCTTTTCAATTGACAAGCAATCCTGACGGCCCTAGAATTCGTTGAACAGAACGTATTAAGTCAAATCGTGGAACTGCAAATAGCTCTTCAAGATTACACGAGGAATTTACATGTCAGAAAGACAATACGTCATCGATGACTTCAGCGTCAGGGAGAGCTGGAGAATATTCAGGATCATCGCTGAGTTCGTGGACGGATTTGAAACTCTGTCCGAAATCTATCCCGCAGTATCAGTTTTCGGATCTTCCTCAGTGACGGAGAACGATCCGGTATACGAGATGGGCAGGCAGGTGGGTCGACTCCTTGCAGAGAACGGTTTTTCGGTAATCACCGGCGGTGGTCCGGGAGCAATGGAAGCGGCAAACCGAGGAGCAGCCGAGGCCAAAGGGAAATCGGTGGGGCTGTGCATACAACTTCCGCGAGAGCAGGCCTCCAATCCGTATGCCAATATCAAGATCAATTTTCGGTACTTCTTTATCCGAAAAGTTATGTTCGTGAAGTACGCGGTGGCGTACATTATTCTGCCCGGCGGATTCGGAACCATGGACGAGCTTTTTGAATCGCTTACCCTGATTCAAACGAGCCGAATTAAGCCGTTTCCGGTTATTCTCTTGGGGAAGGACTACTGGAAGGACCTGATCTCCTGGATCAAGAAGACGATGCTGATAAAACATGGAATGATTTGCCCGGATGATATGGATCTGTTCCAATGCATCGACGATCCTGCCGCAGCGATAGCTGCCATAAAAAGAATTGTGATCGTGTGAGGAATTCGGTGCAGCTTCCCGATTTCGCCACATGTGCGCTCCCGATCGCGAAGGGATTGCCTTTTTGAACTGTCTCGTCATGGGGCTCGGCATGCTGTCCGTCCAGAGACACTCTTCCCGGGAGCGGAAAACGAGCTGTGACAATAGATGCTCTCCGCCGGCCGGTTCATGACTCTTACGACTCTCCTGAAATTCAACATTCGCTATTACCGGCGCCATAGACTTGTATCAGTATTGTGTCTCATGGGAATCACCCTGGGTGTAGGGATAGTTGTCGCTGTTGCGCTGATAAATAATTCTGCTCTGGAATCCTTTGCCGCGTCCGTCGACTTTTTGTCGGGAAAAGCAACACACTCCATCGTATCGGCCTACGGGCGTATCAACGAAAATCTATTTGCCGAAATCTGGAAAAATCCCCATGTTCAAGCGGCCTCGCCCGTGATCGAGGCCATGGCGACAACGGTGGAAACCGGCCGAGAACCGCTACGTTTCGTCGGCATAGACCCATTTCTCGATGCCGGTATGAAAAGGTTCGTTCCTGGACGAAACTCCGGAGGTCCGGATACGGCATTTGTTAAGGGCGGGATCCCGGCAGTACTGGTTTCTGACAAGCTTATGCAGACTCATCATCTGCAAAAGAATGATCTTCTGACGGTCCTGACAGCGGGAATCGGCCACGAGGTGCAAATATTAGGCACAATTCCCGCCGGCCCGCAGACCGGGGCTGAAAATCTCGTGGTAATGGATATCTCTTCAGCTCAAGAAATATTCGGACGAATCGGGTACTTGGATCGCGTAGACATTGTGGATCGCGGTGCCGTTTCGGAACTGGAAAAAAATCTGCCGTCGGACCTGCGGATAACCGACGCGAACGAGAGGAAGTCGGCTCTCCAGGCCATGTTGTACTCTTTCCAGCTAAATCTTGCTGCCATGAGCCTTCTTGCGCTATTCGTCGGCATCTTCCTCATCTATAATTTTTCCATGTTTTCAGTGTTGTCGAGACGGGAGAATATGTCTTTGTTGCTCACGCTGGGAGCGGAGCGCAGAGAGCTGCTGGCCGCTTTCCTCACGGAATCCGCTCTCCTGGGCGCGGCCGGAAGTGTGCTGGGAATAGCATTCGGGTTCCTCGTGGCCTGGTGGAGCATCGACCGGGTTTCGTCCACCATAAGTGAGCTGTATTTCTACGTTCATGCTTCGGAAATTCGGCTTACCGCATCTATTGTGCTTATGGGGTTGGGTGTCGGTTTTGTTGCTACGTTCGTGGGTACGAGCTTGCCTGCTTTGGAAGTGGCAGTCACACCGCCCGTGTTGGGGATGAAACGACAATCCATCGAGGACAAGGCTCACGGGCTCAAGGGATTCTTGCTCACCGGAGGATTTACGTGCTTTGCGGCTGCAATGGCATGTGCGTGGGCATCCCGTTTCTCCATATTCTGGGGATTTGCCTCGGCTTTCGGCATGACCTTGGCCTTCGCACTGCTTACCCCTTCCTTCTTGTCTCCCTTCTGTCATTATGGCGGCCTGTGGTTCCGGAGGGCATTTCGATCCCTGGAGGCTTTCCTTGCCGCACGGATCATCAGGGCGTCTTTGAGCCGAACGAGCATCGCGGTGTCCGCTCTTGCAGTGGCGCTGTCAATGACAATAGGCGTCGACACCATGATTTACAGTTTCAGAAACTCGGTAAAACAGTGGCTGGAAGGTTCGCTCAGAGGTGACCTGTACATCTCCCCGGCCACCACCAAATGGGATCATCCGCTGCCGCAAGCGTTGCTGGATTTCACGGCGAAGGATCCCAGAGTGGAAGCGGTAGAGCGATATTCCACCCATGACATATACCTGCAGAACAGACCGGTGAGATTGCGGGTCGTGGAATCGGCAGTTCTTGCCAGCCGGTCTCAATTCACGTTCATCAAGGGGGAAAAGGGAGCATGGGAGGCCCTGAGAACGGGTGGGCTATTCATATCCGAATCTCTTGCCTATCATTTTCATCTGGATGTCGGCGATCACATGGAGTTGTCGACACCTCTGGGAGATAAACGGTTTCCGGTCTCGGCAATCACGCGGGACTACTCTTCGGACCGGGGCACTATTCAGATGGATCGCACGGTGTACGAAGCGATCTGGAAGGACTTCCGGGTGCAGTCATTGGCCCTTTTCCTCAATCCAGGAGCGTCCGCGGATGACGTTCGGCGGTCCATTGAGGAGAAGTTTCCCGGCCTGGAAAGAACCATTTCCTCCCGCACAACCATGAAAGAAGATATCCTCACGATCTTCGATAAAACGTTTGCGCCCACTGCAACGCTGAAGGGAGTGTCGCTCCTCGTTGCTCTCCTGGGAATAGCGACGGCTCTCATGGTCATTTTAATGGAAAGGTCCCGGGAAATGACAGTTCTCGGCTATCTTGGGTTGTCCCCGCTGCAGCTGGCCAGAATTAATGTGTATCAGGCTCTGATAATGGGCTTCGCCGCATATATCGTGTCTGTCGTGTGCGGCCTGTTCCTGACGTACATCATTGTATACGCCATCAATTACCGGTCTTTCGGGTGGTCCATCGATATTCATGCGAATTCGTGGATTTTCATCAAGAACTTTTTCCTCACCGCAGTTGCATGCCTGGCCTCATCCCTGTATCCGACCGCTAAATTGATGCTTACCGGAGCCGTCACAAGGCCGCTGGGCGAGGAGTAATACGTATTGGCCACAAGATTTATAAGATTGCCGGGCTGGGGGCTCTCCTGAGCGAAGTGATGAGACGGCTCTGCGTCGTCCGCAGC
>DATHCX010000046.1:0-8080 GCA_035319325.1 Desulfomonilaceae bacterium | reverse complement strand
CCCCACCTCAAGAACTTTAACACTCGCTGGAACATGCAATTCCTCAGCGGAAATGCATGTTCCATCGCATGATAGAAGTTTCTGGGAGGGGGTTTAGGCGGGACACTCTTTACAAAGAGGATCCCCCCAATCTCACTCTTTTGACAGCGAAATGGTATAAATGCCGGATGCCGGCAAATCGACACAAGCCACAACCTCCGAGAGTTCCTGCAGTCCAGTGCAAGTGAATAGCTCCTTCCAGTATGAGCCTTCCGTCTCGGGAGGGAACCTTTGTCTCCGTGTCATTGCGAGGAGTGAAACGACGAAGCAATCTCGATATTGAAGGGCAGAGATTGCTTCGCTGTGCTCGCAATGACAACCTTTTCCCACCCGTAACTGAATGGATACGTATGTGGTCAAAAATGTGTTGAAATATGACTATAATTCTCGTATTATACGTGGTTAGGCCGACTTCTGGTGATCCAAAATGAATCTTGACGGCCTGAGGTGCGGGGTGTCCTCGCGAAGCCCCAATGTCGTACAATCAATCGAATATATGGTCGGTAGCCCCTACGAACAGCAACCGAAGAGGCGCCGACTTTCTTTATTGTGGTTTCATATGTCCGGATTCCAGGGTATCGATTCGGGGCTGCACCGGGCGCTGATTCAGCCGCCCTATTTCCGCTGAAGATTCATCTTCAGGAGGAAAGAGTTATGACCACCCAGAACTTGAGATATAGAATAGGTTCTTTCCTGAAACGCATTTTCCCCAACGGTGACAGCAGAGAAATCAACGCGCTGAAGCAAGAAATCCAAATGCTCCGCAAGGAAGTGCAATCAATTGAAACCGACGATCGCAACACCATAAGACAGGAAATGGAAATTCTGCGCAATGATTTGCAAGGATCCGGTGACCGGGAGCTTGCCATGTTGCGACAAGAAATCGACATCCTGCGAAACGAAATCCAGGAAAATATAGCTGCAATCAACAGGTTGGAAGTGCTCACCCTCGCCCAGAGGCTGGAGCTTCTGGACGATTTCGGGAAAGCGCTTCCACCCACGTTTCCCGGCAAGACCAGACAATCATACAAATCCAAGGGATTCAGTTTCGGGATTATCACGAATGGAAAGAGAAACCACAAGCTTGCCAGCCTGATCGAGTCCATCAGGGCGCAGAATTTGACATCCGATTCCTTCGAGATTCTGATTGCCGGTTCTGTGGCCGACGTCCCGGGATATTCGGATGTCAGAAAATTCCCCATGGACGAAGCAGCCTCTGAAGGCAGGTTGGGAGCCATGCGGAACGTCCTTGCCAAGGAAGCGAGATTCAACAAGTTCGTGAGCCTGGATGATGACTTTCTGCTCCACCCGAAATGGGCACAAGCCGTCAATGAAATAAAAGGCGACTTCGATATCGCCACGGGAATCATACTCAATCCCGATCTCTCCAGATATTGCGACTGGGTGAACCTGATAGATAACTTCACATTTCTCAGGGCTTACCACGAAATGTTCGACAAGTGCCAGTATATGACCGGAGGGTATGGTATATACAAGGACGTGATCTTCCTGGAACATTCATGGAATGATGACCTGGGATTCTATCAGGGAGAAGACGTTTCTTTCTCCCGGCGCCTTTTCAATGCGGGATATCAGTTGAAATTCATTCCCAAGGCCATTGTGATGCACGATGATGAGCGGTACAGGCAGAAGGGGTATGGAGTCATACGCTCCAATCCTGCGGACCCGTGTGTCGACCTCCAACCCATCAGCTTGAGAATGGAAAAATTGTGCCCGAGAAGTCTATCTTGAACGACTGATACTGACACGCTTTCGAAAAAGTAAGAACTTCTTACAGAAGTGTCTCCCCGATTTCACGTTTTTGAAAGCGAAACGGTATGAAGCGCCCGTCTTCCGGATTCGCATCCTCGCGCTTCATCCACGAGCAAGCCACTGCCAGGACCGCTGAAGGGTGAAAACGCGACCTGGACTGGAAGACGATGCCTTGAACGGAAACCCTCATTTGTCAACCGATCTGTTTCTCTTTGCACATCCGGACGATGATGTGTTTGTGGCCGGCACCATGAGCATGCTTGTGAAGGCCGGACATACAGTACATGCCGCGTGGCTCACATCCGGCGACGCCAGGGGAGACCCCGCCATGCGGGAAGCGGAACTCTGCAAGGCGATGAGGATCGTTGGCGTAGCTGAATCCGGCATCCACCTGTTGAGATTACCAAACCGGGGGCTGCTCGGTATTCTTCCAACGGCTGCAGAGAAAGTGGCGAAAATCGTCGTCCAACTCAACCCCGAGAGGATTTTCACCACAGCGTATGAAGGCGGCCATATAGATCACGACGCATTAAACTTCCTCACCCGGATGGCATACCAACAGACCGGATCCAGAGCCGGGCTCTACGAATTTCCTCTCTATAACAGGAGCGGCCCCTTCTATTTCTGGTGGTGGCGCATCAACACCTTCTATCCGTGTATGGAAGAGGTCGTATATTCTCGTCTCACTGAAACGGCGGTGCGCATCAAACATCTGGCCATGCGAGAGTATGCCAGCCAATGGAAAGACATGCTCCCGTTCCGGCTCGTTCTGAACAAAAAAAGAATGCTCCAGACGGGAGAACCGTACAGGCAGTTGCCGCCCGATCGGGACTACACTGTTCCCCCTCATGCAGGAAAACTCAATTACGAGGGTTGGTCCACGAGCCCGACGGGGACCACGTTTATCGATTTTAGGAAAGCAGTCGCAGACTTCTGCTCCGAAGGTAATCCCAGACCATAATCCAAATTGTGGACAAATGACCGCAACTATGCTACTGTACAGCAAAATTTACTGTATGGTATGCCAGTGCGGGAACATCTCAAAATACCTGTTGCTTCTGATTGGATCGATCTTTCGCCGGTGGCTTCCAAGGTATCGGAATGCCGCTTATGGCTACAGATACAGATGGTGTCTTTGGCCCGTTCGTTGGTCCGGTACAGAATTCCTGCGATGCTGTATAGATTCGCGATGAATGTTTTCTACTGTATACGATCGGTGGCCTATGCAGGCGAAGAATTCATCTGTCCCTGTTGTGGCGGCCGTTTCAGCACATTTGTGCGTTACGGCAAAAACCGGGAGTGCCCCGGATGCGGATCTTTTCAGAGACACCGGCTTCTCTCGCTCTACTTGCATAACGAAACCGACATCTTCTCCATGCCCATGAAACTCCTGTACGTGGCTCCCGAGCGAGGATTACACGCACAATTTACTGCGTGTTCCACCATGGAGCACGTGAGCATCGATCTCGGTTCGCCCCTGGCGGAAATGAAGATGGACGTCACGGACCTAAAATTTCACGACAATACGTTCGACGCGATTCTTTGTTATCACGTTCTCGAAAAAGTCGCGGACGACGGAAAAGCACTCTCCGAATTTCACCGGGTCCTCAAACCCGGCGGTTGGGCCATTATTCAATCGCCCATTGAAACATCCCTTGCGTACACGTGGTGTAGCCGTTCCGTCGTTTCTCCGCTGGAGCGTGCTATCGCGTACGGCGAGTACGATGATTGCAGATTGTACGGTCTCGACTATTACGACAGGCTGGAACAGGCCGGATTTGATGTGTCTGCGATCGATTACGTTCGAACCTTGGATCCCGAGACCATTCGAAGAAACGTTCTCCGCAAGGATAGCGGCCGGTTTCCGGAAGAACTGTGCATTGCAAGAAAGCCGTGAAACAGAGAAGTACGCGCCGTTTTCATGGCGAAAGCCAGTCATCTTATTCCCATTCGTAATCATTCAGTTACTCGGGGGAAGTGCCTCACCTCTGTCAGTGCGAGGAGTGAAACGACGAAGCAATCTCGATATTCAAAGGCAGAGATTGCTTCGCTGCGCTCGCAATGACAGTCTTTTCCCGTCCGTAACTGAGGCGTTACTCCCATTCTCCTCTCGAACTTCTTTTTGTGCGAAATCTGGTCTATGATCCCGCGCGTACCATTGCATGCAAGCCTCTCTGCTGCGGAAACGGGAGGTTTCTCCCTGTTTCCCCTTGAATTCGATCACACACTACTGGACAGTCTTCCCCTCCCGGGCGAAGAAGACGTGCAGCGCGTCAGCCAGATTCTTTTAACACTCGCCGGAACCCCAAATCTCCTTCCAGGAAAGGGGAGTTCCGGCGCATGATAGAAGTTTCCGGGAGGGGGTTTTTCGAGGAACTTCTTACCAGAAGTGCCCGATTTCACGTTATTGAATGCCCATTCCTAAGAGGCGGCGAACAGGACGACGCCTGCGAGACTTGCGAGAAGTGTACCGAACATCAGGAGTTCTGCGGTTTTTCCGATCATAATGGTGCCTCCGGGATTTTGGCTTTACCCGGTGCAACATCGATGCCGGCTGAGATTTCACGTGTTCAGTTCTCGTACCTGCATGGAATTACGGCCGTATAGTTCAGAGCGCTTTCAGCGGACTACCGGAGAAAGTTTCATAAAGGTACATCCGGGTTTCTTGATCGACATTTTTGTGCGTCTTCGGCCTTCGCCGTGATGTCCCGCGACGGCCACACCTTTATGAATTGAATGCACCTCTCGAAATTTTTCGTGAGGATTCATGTTCAGTTATCCCAGAAAGCGGGGAACCGAGGAAATCTAGTCGTCAACACCGAAGGCCGAACCCAAATCAACGGTATCCAAAAATTCGCGGAGTTCAACATCCGACATTCTTAAGAGTGGATTTCGCGCTCGGTAGCGGCTGCAAATCTCTCCCTGAACAGATCTGCAGAAATCGGAGATAAAAACGGTCGTGTTGGGTGGTATGATTCGTTTCATATCAATTCCTTATCAAGTGATAAATGTGAGCCGCTGATTGACCACGGCTCGGCTTCGGCTGAATCGCCGGTCAATAAAGTAACAACTCGAGCCCGCATGTATCGCACATCCATTTGACCTTTGCAAGCTGCTTGAGGTCGCAGCGGGCAGTTGCACCCCGCCGCGCGATTGCCAAGGCCCCTGTGCGCGATGTCTCGATCTCTTGTGCATTTCGACAATATCCCCGGAAGAGTAAAATGCTTCACCGACACGAAGAGGTATGCATATGATATAATGCGCCAATATCAGTTTACACGTAGAACTGCTTGACATGAAAAGCTTAGTGATATATTTTTATTAGTGAACCTTAACTTGTGTTTCTCCAGTCGACCTCGCGTCAAGGACCACGGGCGTCATGCAAGGATTAAGATCCTGGGACATAGGCCCCGTGCCGAGGAATTCACACCGTAATATTTCCGGTTTATCCCCGTTCACAAAGAGCCCTTGTTTCGTATCCGTAAACGCACTCTCGCAAAACGTGTGGTGTGCTTTTTCTAAAGGAGCTAGAGAATGAGTATCAAGATTTATGTCGGAAACCTGTCGTTCGATTCCAACGACGCGGATCTCAAGGGCCTGTTCGCAACGTACGGGGAAGTAGAATCCGCCAAGGTCATCGTCGACCAATTTACTAACCGGTCTCGGGGATTCGCATTCGTCGAAATGTCCAGCCGCGAGGAGGGCCTCAAGGCGATCCAGGCACTGGACTCCAAGGAACTGGGCGGCAGGCCCCTCAAGGTGAACGAGGCCAAGCCCAGGACCGACTCTCGAGGAGGCGGCGGAGGCGGGCGCAACGGCGGAGGCGGAAGATCCCGATGGTAATCGGTTGCTTGTGACGTAGCATGGGCATGGGGCAGGAGTCGGCAGGCGCTAGCTCTTGCCCGGCCTTCTGTAATTGGTATTTGCGAGGAGGATCGCTTACATCTTGTGGCGACTATTTCTAACGGTGAAGAGTCGCCGTTTGTTTTCGTGAGGTCCCCCGCATCGCTGTTCCTTTGGCGCTTCATGCAGATTGGGACCTTTTCATGAGTTTTCCTCTTCCCGGTTCCGTACTTCACATCGAGATCCTTAAGTAGTCATCGCCGAGGGGATCGACGTACGGTGCAATGGGATCAAACCCATTGCGAGACAATCCGGACAGGATGTTCCGGCCGCGCGACATGAAGGCGCGTGGGGTGGAGATTTCATGATGCCTTGTGAGTGGCGCTTCCACAGGAAGTACGGTACCATGTCAGATATTCGATGCCATGGCGCCAACAACGGCGAAGCTTTGGGTTCAGGCGAAGTGGACATAAAAGAATGAAAATAGCGTTAGTGATTCCACGGAACAGCTCTGACTCTCAAAGGAGCTTCTACGATTACAAGTTTGGCATGACATTTCTCCTTTCCAGAAAGTATATTTCATATCTCCTGGCCATCCCTACCTTGGCATCTCTCACCCCTCCACACCATGAGATCAGAGTTTTCGACGAGAACATCGAACTTATTGATTATACTTGGAAAGCAGATCTTGCAGGAATTACGGTAAGGACCATGTTCGCCAAGAGAGCCTATGAGATATCCGAAAGCTACCGGGCGAGAGGAGCCAAAACGGTCTTAGGCGGCATACATCCTTCAATGTGTCCCGACGATGCTCTTCCTCATTGTGACAGCGTTTTAATCGGGGAGGCAGAAGAGATTTGGCACACAGTCCTTGAGGATGCAGAAAATGGCAACTTGAAGAGGATGTACACAGCCGGCAAGTCTGCCGATTTAACAGCTGCTCCTATCCCCGATAGGTCGTCACTTTCGAAGGAACGATACCTCTTGGATATTGTCCAGACGACAAAAGGCTGCCCGTTCCATTGCGAGTTTTGCGCAGTCCACGCCTTTGACGGACAGGCGATTAGAAACAAAACCATAGAACAGGTCATCCGGGAGATTCAGGAGATCAACAGTTCTGATGCGACTTATAAGAAGAAAAAAGCGATATTCTTTGCGGACGATAACATTATCGCCAACAAAGCATTCGCCAAGGAACTGTTTTTGGCTCTCCGGCCACACAACATCAACTGGATGTGTCAGGCTTCTATCAACATTTCAGAAGAGGCCGAGCTACTCGAATTAATGAGAGAGAGTGGGTGCGGAGCGGTCTTTATTGGCTTTGAGTCAATATGCGAAGACAACCTTGCCATGATGCACAAGGGGATTAATCGGCGGCACAACTATTTTGAGGCAATCAAGAAAATACAGTCATATGGGATATTGGTTCACAGTTCATTCATCGTGGGTTACGATTTTGATACCGAGGCAACATTTGACGAACTTATAGGCTTTATTGAGGAAGCAAACCTATTAATGCCGTTGATCAATATTCTCACTCCCTTGCCGGGCACCAAGTTGTTCAAACGTCTTGAAGAAGAGGGAAGGATTCTGCACAAAGACTGGACCGAATATGATACGCAACATGTTGTCTTTTCCCCTGCAGGAATGTCTCCGGATGACCTGCTGCAAGGATACAGGAGGGTCATGAGATCAGTGTATTCTTTTGACTCGATATTGACGAAGCTGAAGTACTATTGGGGGAGGGACTTCTGGAAACGTTCCAATGAATTCGATCCGGTGAATTTCGCGTACCGTCTGCTTTTTGCCGTTAGACTGGCGACATTGCTGATTTCCAGAGACATAGACCGCTCCAAGTTTATCATGAGAATACTTCCTCATGTGTTTGACAAACAGGTCAGGATATCCACCATACTTGCACTTATGAACCACAATAATTTCGCTTACGCCCTGCCTGTAGCTCAATTCAAAGAAAACCCGCCCGAGACTCCGATGGATAACCTTCACAGTGGCACAATCAACTGAGCGGAAAAGCTCTAAAGCAGGAACCACATCGGCTTGCCCCGTGGAAGACCAGATCTGCTTCGGTCGTTCGGTAATTCGGTAATTCTCCGGGCGCCGTACTCTGTTGTGATACGGATTCGCTTTTTTGCAGGTGACTCAATTCCGGGCACAGGCTGGAGGCACTCCTTCGCTGCGGACGACGCAGAGCCGTCTCATCACTTCGCTTAGGAGAGCCCCCAGCCCGGCAATCTTATACATCTTGTGGCGAATGCGTAAAAAGCAGTTCTCGAAAGTTTTGTCGGATTCGTTCATGACTCTCGCCCACATTCGAAGGATCCAATCATGTCATTGCGAGGAGTGGAACGACGAAGCAATCTCTGTTTTGGTTAATTGGAGATTGCTTCGGGCTTCGCCCTCGCAA
>DATHCX010000045.1:0-16805 GCA_035319325.1 Desulfomonilaceae bacterium | reverse complement strand
CAAAAGAGTAACATTGAAGGGCTGGTTCACGGCCTGTCCTGCCGGATCTCCTCCGCTACGAACGGAGCGGCCTGACTTCGCTTCGGAGACCCGCCAGGACAGGCTTCATCCATCGTCACTTGTCTGATAGCGCATTGGTATCAGCCCTTATTCTGCAACTACGCGAGATTGCTTCGCTTCGCTCGCAAGGACAGAACCGGCTTCCCTTGCTCGAGGAAAACTTCAGGACAGCCCCAGATGGCCGGTTACGTAAGTAACTTGTGGGACAGCACAATAGATGGAATCAGACTAATTACATCGGAGCCTTGATCTCCCGTTTTATGGTGTTAATTTCTTTCGTGACGGGAATTTCCTTTGGGCACACCCGAGTGCATTCAAAGTAATTGACACACCCCCACACCCCGTCCGGGTAGTCAAGCTGTTTCAATCTCTCTTGGCGATCTTCGTCACGGGTGTCGAAAATGCGGCGAAAAGCCTGAACCAGAGGCGCGGGACCGAGATATTTCTCATTTTCGTTCGAAACCGGGCATGCTCCTACACAGCAGGCGCAAAGGATGCATCTGATGGATTCCCCCATTTTCTTGCGATCCTCGGGAGACTGGATTCTCTCGTGTTCAGGCGGATGAGATCCGATCAAGAACGGTCTGATCCATTCCACTCGCTCAAAGAACGGAGTCAGGTCCACAATGAGATCTTTGAGAACTCTGAATGTCGGCAGTGGCTCAACGAGGACTTCTTCTCCGAGATAATCTTTCACCAGTTTCTGACATGCGAGAGCACAGCGGCCGTTTATCTTCATCGCGTCGGACCCGCACACTCCGTGGGCACAGGACATGCGGTAGCTCAAAGTGCCGTCCTGCTCCCATTTGATCCTGTTGAGGCAATCCAATATCCGTTCGAACGGCTCGGCGGAGACCGTGTAGGATCTATAGTACGGGTCTTTGTCGTGTTCCGGGTCAAAGCGAAAAATGTTGAATCGGATTTCCATTTCATTTCCTCTACGGAGCCCACAGCGGATCAATATGTTCGAACCTTTGGTTGAAACCGCGTAATAACGACCGGTTTGTAGCATATCCGAGGCTCACGCTCTTCCCTGACTATAAGAGTGTGCTTCAGCCAGTTTTCATCGTCCCTTTCGGGATAATCGTCCCTGAAATGGGCTCCCCGGCTTTCACGTCTGGCCAGGGCGGACGCAACCACGGCCTCTGCCAGCCCCAGCAGGGATTCCAATTCAACCGCGTCCATGAGATCCGTGTTGAACACATCCCCGCGGTCATCAACGGTAATGTTCGTATAACGCTCCTGGAGCGATTTGATTTCTGAAAGCGCATTCGTCAAATCCGCTTCGTTGCGGAACACGGAACACTTGCTCGTCATAATCTCCTGCAAGAGAGCGCGCAATTGTCCGGATCGCTCGTTACCGCTTCGCTGTTTGATTGCCGACAGTTTCTGCAGCGTTCTTTCTTCGACGTTGCCGGAAAGCTCGGGCCAATCCGCATCTTTGAGTTCCTCTCGCATCGTCATGCCCGCTCTCCTGCCAAATACGAGCAAGTCGAGCAGGGAATTGCACCCGAGCCGATTGGCGCCATGGACTGAAATACAGGCGCACTCACCGGCAGCATACAAACCGGCCACGGATGCGCCGTCGACTGAGAGCACTCTGCCGTCCACGTCCGTAGGGATTCCACCCATCATGTAATGGCAGGTGGGGCTCACGGGAATGGGGTCGGCAGCGGTGTCGATACCCAGGTAAATTCTGACGAAAGAAGAGATGTCCGAGAGCCTCTCTGCCAATTTGTCTTTGCCGATGCCGGTCAGATCGAGATGCACATAATCCCGCCCGTCAATTCCCCTGCCGTTGCTTATTTCCGTGATAATAGCCCGCGAAATCATATCTCGAGGAGCCAGATCCTTGATGGTGGGAGCATACTCCTCCATGAATCTGATGCCTTCCCGGTTGCGGAGCACTCCTCCTTCTCCCCGCGCTGCCTCGCTGAGGAGGACCCCCAGACCATAAATCCCTGTGGGATGAAACTGGACGAACTCCATGTCCTCGAGGGGTATGCCAGCGAGGTAGCAAAGATAGACTCCGTCCCCGGTATTCGCGAAACAGTTGGACGTAACCTTGTACACTTTGCCGAAACCGCCCGTGGCAATCATGACCGCTCGGGCGCGGATGGTATGAAGCTGTCCGGTGGACAGTTCGTAGACGACAACTCCTGCTGCCCGACCCCTGTCAAAAATGAGGTCCATGAGGTGGAATTCCGAATAGAGTGAAATTCCGCGTCGTTTTCCTTCCCCTGACAACGTGTCCAGTATGACCCGGCCGGTTCTGTCAGCCGCATAGCAAGCACGTTTGACCGGAGCTTCGCCGAAATTCCGCGTGTGGCCGCCAAACGCGCGCTGCGCTATTTTTCCCTCAGGCGTGCGGCTGAAAGGAACGCCCATGTGTTCCAGTTCGTAAATCGCGCTGATCGCGTCGTCAGCCAGCACCTCAGCCGCATTTTGATCCGTGAGGTAGTCGCCGCCTTTCACGGTGTCGTACATGTGCCATTCCGGCGAATCCGGCTCCTCATTGCCAAGGGCCGCGCCGACACCGCCCTGGGCCGCGCCGGAATGCGATCTGGTGGGATACACCTTGCTGATAACGGCAACGTCGGTTTTGCCGGCCAATTCGATGGCAGCCCGGAGACCTGCCAATCCGGAGCCTATAATTACCACGTCGTGTGTGAATATCATGTCGTTTTCCGTTACCCCGCAGCGTAATCGGCAGGCCCGGCGGGAAGCGCGATGCGGCCGCCAATTAAACCGCAGCTTTGGACCTCGTCTGAACCTCTGCGTACTCGCACCCGATCAGGCCGCAGTATTGGCCGACATATTCCGCTTGCGGCCTGTAGAGCATCGGTTTCTCCTGGGCCTCCGCAAATTTTTCTTCGATGACGTGGCTGCACCAGCCGGCTATCCGGGACATCGCGAATATGGGGGTGAACAGGTCCCTGGGTATGCCCATCATGTAGTAAACCGGTGCGCTGTAAAAATCCACGTTCGGCCTTATTTCGGTCTTTCCGCGGCGGTCGAATTCCTCAACCGCAACCTGTTCCAGAGTCTTGGAAAGCTTGTCCCATTTTTCCCCGCCCGTGATTCGCCCCAGACGGGTGGCCATTTCCTTGAGATACTTGGCTCGGGGGTCCATGGTCTTGTACACTGCATGCCCCATCCCCATAATTCTGTCCCCGCGATCCATCCGATTTTTCACCCACCGTTCCACATCGGGCTCAGACTCCAATGCCAGCAGCATTCCCATGACGCGGGTGTTCGCTCCGCCGTGGAGGCTTCCGGAAAGAGCCCCGATTCCAGCGGTAACTGCAGCGTACATATGGGCTCGGGTCGACGTCACCTCGCGACAGGCGAACGTTGAAGCATTGAAGGTGTGATCCGCGTGTAATATCAAACAGACGTCCAGATCGTGCGCTATTTCTTCATTCGGCTGCTGACCGGTGAGCATCCAGAGGAAATTCGCTGCGTGAGAAAGGCCGCCGTCCGGAGGAATGGGGTCGTTGCCGTTGCGTATGCGATCCCACGCAGCGGTCACGGTAGCCATACGAGAAATCAGCCGGATCGCCATTCGCACGTTTGCGTCCCTGCCGGAGTTGCTCAGGTCCGGATCGGACATGGCCAGCATCGGCACACTCGCTTGCAGCACGTCCATGGGATCTGCCGTCCTGGGAAAGTGCCTGAGAGCTTCATACACGTACTTGGGCAATCCTCGTTCCGCCCTCACCTGTCCATCGAAGTCAGCCAATTCGTCGGTCGTCGGAAGACGCCCGTGCAAAAGCAAGAAAGCGGTTTCCATGAACGTGGAGCGCTCTGCAAGTTCTTCGATACGGTAGCCCCGATAGATGAGTATGCCGCGCTGACCGTCAATGAAACTTATTTTTGTGTCTGCTACTGCAACTCCCCGCAGTCCGATATTTTTGACCGAAACTGATTCTGGCATGTTTTCCTCGTAATCCTGTTAACGCAACATAATTTGGTTCCGTTGAAACCCACGGACCGAATCCGGAAAACTAATTCTTGTGGCCACCATGCTCCTGTAAAAAGGGGCAGGCGAAATTACGCGTGTCAATCAACCTTGAAAAACTCATCCTTCTTGGCCCCGCATACGGGGCATCTGTCCGGCGGCCCGTCCGCTATGGTGTACCCGCATTTGGCGCACACATAATAATCTTTTTCAGGAAGCGAAGCTCCGGCCTCCACCGCCTTAATGGCTTCTTCATAAAGGGCGCCGTGAATCTTCTCAACTTCGTTTGCCCAGTGAAAAGATCTGGTCGCGGCCCCGAACTTCTCTTCTTTTGATTTCACAAGGAATTCCGGGTACATCTTCGTAAATTCGTAGTGCTCGCCGCCGAATGCTTCCTTCAGATTTTCCAGAGTGCTCTGAACACCCTTTAGAACCTCGAGATGGTTGTGGGCATGAATGGTTTCGGCTGCAGCAGCTGCCCGAAACAGTTTAGCCACTCCTGTGTGGCCTTCTTCCTGGGCTTTTTTCGCAAAAGCAAGATATTTGCGATTAGCCTGGGATTCGCCGGCAAATGCTTCCTTAAGATGTTTTTCCGTGTCGCCCATGATATTCTCCTTATTTCATCAATATCAGCAAATCTCCCCGAGGATATACATTCTATTCGCGCCCCCCTTCCCCGCGGACGTCAAAGTGTCTATGAGAAGCATCGCACCGGCTGTTTCCCCGGGCGTGCCTCGGGGGCATCATTCAGTCATCTTTATGATACCTGCTGTGCCTATCATCATCAATATGTCACGTACACACAAAAAAGGGCGGCACGCTGCCGCCCCTTGCATGGGCACGAGACTGTCTCTGTTTTTCTCCGCATATGAGAGACTATCCCTTGATGATTCTCGGGGTCATCATCAGATGATGAGGGCAAAGGGAATCAGGATTCTGATAGCTGCATTCCGCAAACGCAACCATATATTTGCGCATGTCCGTGAACGAAACCACCTCGTCCACAAAGCCCCTCTTGGCGCAATAAATAGGTCTCGATTGATCGTAGTATTGCTTCGCGAGAGCATTCATTTTATCGATGACGGGCTGCAAAGATCTGGCCGCATCCTTTTCTTTCACGAGACGCCGTGCGAAGGAGGCGGCAGCAGCAGTCTCGCCGTGCATGACGTAAATTTCCGTTGCAGGCGTGCCCAGAGTGAATGCGGTGTGATTGTTGGCCGTGGGTCCGCCCATAATATAGTGAGCAGCAGCGGTTCCTTTGCGAAGCACAAACAGCATCATGGGAACAGTGGTCTGCTCGATGGAATAAATGAGCGATTGTCCAAGTCCCAGAAGCTCGGCCTTTTCAGCGATATCGCCGACGTCGATTCCCGACGTGTCCTGGAACCACACAATGGGAACGCGGTCTCTGCCGCACAGAGTCACGAACTCGTTCATCTTGATGAGCCCCTGCCTGTACAGCTTGCCCCCAATACCCGGATACGGCGCATATTCCGGATAGCCTGCCCCCAGGAATCCCTGTTTGTTGCCTATTACTCCCACGAGCAATCCATTCAATTTGACCAGTCCGGTGTACACTTCAGGGCCGTAGCTCGGCTTATATTCCAGGTGTTCACTATTATCGGTAAGTCTGGAGAGTACCTCTTCGAAGCTGTACACAAGCTTCTGGTTCAGGGGAACGAGATGATTCAGGTCTTCCGTGCTGAATTTCGGATCCTTGGGCTCGGCCACCCGAAAAAATTTCGGGTCGTACGCGGGAGCCATGTTCATATATGCCTTCAGGGCATCCAGGACTGCCTCTTCGCTGTCAAATACGGCTTTGAAAAAACCCGTGCTGTCATAGTGAACATTCACACTACCAGGAGGGACTTCCCGGAAATGACGAGTTGCTTCGATGAGCTGCTCCGCTCCCGATTCGTCGAAAAAGCCTTTCGGGCTCATCCCGCTGACGATTCCCCCGCCGCCGACCGCGATATTGCAGTCCTTGTGAGCGAGCAGGATCGTGGGACTGATTCCGTGGTACCCGCCACCTGCCGGATTGGTTCCATAAATCCCGGCCAGAACCGGAATCCCGAGCTTTTCCAGCTCCGCATGGCGGAAAAACGTGGTCCCTCCGCCTCGTCTGTCCGGATACACTTCCTCCTGTTCGGTGAGCTTGACTCCGGAGCAGTTCACGAGCCAGACGAGAGGGATGCGCAAGCGCTTGGCCAAATCGGTAACTCTCAGGACGTTCTCCGACTGTCCAGCCACCCACGCGCCAGCCATCACCTTATTGTCGAAACCGACAATCACGGCCCACTTGCCGTTAATTTTGCCAAGTCCGTTGACAACACTGGTCGTCCCTTCCTCGTTCTCCTTCGGATTGAAAATCGAGTGAAGGGGGCACCACGTTCCGGCGTCCACCAGATATTCAAGACGCTGCCATATGGTGAGCTGTCCTCTTTCGTTGATTTTCTTCGTGGGGAGTCCGGCGTTGTGAACCTTCTCCACCGCTTCGGCCAATTCTTTTTCTACTTCCTTGATCTTTTCCACGTTCTCTTGTGTATCTTTGATCTTCGCCTGGCTTAGCGGTTTGCCGATCTCGGTCATTTTTTCGAAGTACGGTCTCATCCCATTTCCTCCGTCAATTCGCATTTCAGCGGGCATCTTCAGACGAGCCAGAATATCAACTTGCAGTGAGCTTTTCAAGCACGACAGATCGCCAAAGGCGAAAAAACGTACGGAATTTCCGTACCATTCACGGCCCCCGGCCACCTGATTCTTTTTCGTCAATATTATTAGTAGCTAATAGACATTTATCCCAACGCGGTCGGCACGCGCACTGTTCTTCATACTGAACCTGTGATGATGGCATTCCAGGAGACGTGTCTTGTGCTTTCTAGAAAGGATACCTCTTCCCCCCTGAAGAATTGTGCCCCAGGAGCATTCATGCGATCTTCAAAATCTGGTGCAGATCGTCATTCCTCTTTTCAGGCATTTCCGAGGTCATCAGGATTAATTCGTTCCAGGATTTTAGTCAATTCCTCGTCCGTCTGCTCTATATCTTCCTGCGTAAATATCACTTTTTGTTTGGAAACCTCTTCCTGCTCGCCCTGGGTCATCCCTTCGATCACTTTTTCGCTGACAAAAATAGGAACGCCCGTCCACGAAGCCAACACCAGCGAGTCCGACGGCCGTGCATCGACGGTGATCAGCTTGGCATCGGTTCCTTTGAGATATATCGTGGCGTAATACGTATGATCCCGCAAATCATCGATTTCGATATGCTCTATATTCACCCCTGCCTTTTCCATGATGTTCCGGAGCAACTCGTGGGTCAACGGCCTTTGAAACACTTCCTTGTTGATGGCCCGTTGCAGAGCCATAGCCTCTACAGGTCCGATCCAGATGTACAGCTCTCGTTCGCCGGTCTTTTCCTTCAGTATTACCACCGGCTGCATGTTCCTCGTATCGGAAGCGATTCCGATGATGGTCATTTCATTGAATTTTTTTTCGCTTTTCATAGTTCACCTGCTGGTGTGCACCGGCGATAGGGGCTAACGAAGCGCGTTAAGAATTGTACCTACGTCACGTTAGCATCGGGACTCCATCCTTGTCAATGACCGCTCGCCGCCCCTTGCGAAGGAGTTCGGAAAAGAATGACCTCGCCCTCCGTGCGCTGCACTTCCCGGAGGGTGTAATACCGTTGCGCTTTCAACTACTTGAAATTGGGGAGGTATTCCTTGTAGGAAGCTCCTCCCGGAACCTCACCTCAACTGTTTTTTTGAAAGCGCATTCGTATAAGCCCCGTCGGAAACTCCCGCAGCGGATACGGCCCCGTCATTGACTTATCAGGTCTTTCATGTAAACTGTCAGAGGCTCTCGTTGAAATCGGCCGCAATCAAGCAACTCGATTCACGTAAAGAATATAACCATTCCTCGACGGACGAGTCATGGTGCCGGCGGCCATGTCACCGGAGCAGGTCCGGTTCCGGACACAGAACGCAAAGAGGTGTTGAATGAAGTTCTTACCGAAAATAGACGATGCAAAATGCAAGCAGTGCGGTGAATGTATAGACGTTTGTCCTGCTGATGTGCTCGAAGCCCAGGGCAGCGAAACGAAGGTGATCAGTCCGGATGACTGTCTCGGATGCGAGTCCTGCGTGTCGGTGTGTCCGGAAGAAGCCATTAGTGTGGACGAAATCTAAGTCTCTCCTGCCGATTGCCGCTGATTTCCGCAGTGATCGGCAGTTTTCCCCCCATCGTCACGATTCCCGGCTCCGTCGCTGATTTCATTCGTTATGTGATTCGCCCGCCTGACTCCTTTCACTTTCGAGAGGAATCCTGCGGGATATGAGGATAGTGCCAAAAGGCTGGTCCTGATACACCCGAACGAGCTGAAGCTTGACAATTTCCAGCAGAGCGAGAAATGTGGTCAACAGGTTCAGCCGAGAAAAATCGTTTTCGAACAGCGACCCAAACGTCAGCCAGTCTCTTCCCTGAAGGCGTTTCAAGATTTCGCTGATCTTGTCCTTCACCAGCAAGCGGTCCGGCTCGAGTTCCATCAGATCGCGTCTGGACGTGCGTGCCATCAATACCCGGAACGCTTCCAACAGATCCGCAATGCCCACCTTCAGCGGCTGAAGGCACATGTCCAGGCATTCTTCTCCGGCTTCCCTCGCGAAAACGTCCCTTTCCAGGATTGACGAAGATCCGAGGGTCTCTGCGGCTTCTTTGTATCTCTTGTATTCCAGCAAATGCGCAACCAGTTCGTCCCGGGGATCCCGGACCGGTTCCTCAGCGTCTTCGACGTCCTCCGTGGGGAGAAGCATCTGGGATTTGACATGGGTGAGATATGCCGCCATAACCAGGTACTCGCCGGCAATGTCCAGGTTCAGAGACTTCATCAAGTCTATGGTTTCGAGATATTGAGCAGTTATGAGGGATATGGGAATGTCCGTGATGCTGACTTCGTTCCGGTGAATCAGGTGCAGCAGGAGATCGAGGGGGCCTTCGAAAACTTCCAGCTTTATCTCATACGCCATGACTCTTAAACAATGCCGGCCATGAGAAACGCCATAACGATCCTGATGGGAGGCACGATGAAATAGGTCACTGCTCCGCTTATGATGAGAATCATGAGAATAATGAATCCGTAAGGCTCGAGCTGTTCGAACTGGTAGGCCTGCTGTCTCGGCAGCAGGCCGGCAAGAATTTTTGAGCCGTCCAGCGGTGGAACCGGAATGAGATTGAAAATTGCCAAGCCCACATTGATTTGCATGGCAAAGAACAAGATCAAGAACAGCGGCTTCAGCACGAAGGCCGAAGCCTCGCCCGTATTATGACCGAAAACCATGACCATCGCGTGCAAAACGAGGGAAAGTAGGATTGCGGTAACGAGGTTTGCCGCCGGTCCGCCCAAGCTGATCCACAGCATGTCCCGCCTGGGATTCCGAAGGTATCGGGGATCTACGGGCACCGGCTTTGCCCACCCGATCATCTGGGTCAGGATGAGGGCGAGGGTGCCGAACGGGTCCAAGTGGCTTATGGGGTTCAGGGTGAGCCTGCCCATGAGCTTGGCTGTCGGGTCTCCCAATCGGTAAGCCACATACCCGTGCGTGAATTCGTGAACCGTGATGGCAAGCAAAAATCCGGGCACAATAAGAACGATCTGCCGGATAATTGTAGAAAAATCAAATCCCATTCTGTATGCCGATCACTTGTTAGGCAATTCCTCAACACGTACGCCAGAAGACAATAGAACCGATGCTCTTTATTCGGTGACCCGCTACACGTAATTACTTGCCCTTTTTCTTTGCGTCGGTCTTGCCGCCTTTGGCCGGAGCCTTACCTCCGCCGCCTTTTTTCTTTTGCGGAGGCTCTTCCACAGCAGCTTTCTTCTTGGTCTTCTTTTCCCCCGCAAGAGAAGCAGCCCTTTCTGCTGCCGCTTCGGCAAGGCGCTGCTGTTTTCTTTCTTCCAATTTCTGCTTTTGCTCTTCCAGGAAGGATATCCGGGCAATTGCTCCGTTTACCTGTTTTATCCTTGCCTTGAGATGCTTGATCTTCGGATCCTTCGCTATCGCCTGATCGCTAAACCCTTGTTCCCGGAGCGTGGTCGCACGGGCTTCACTTTCGATCGTATATCGGGCTTTTTGCGAATCTCTCGTCTGAAGACTCTTGGATGCCATGGGTCACCTCATCACATGAATACAAAAAAGTTACCTTAGTTCAACGCTGATTTCAAGTCAACCATTATTGTCCGTTCGCGATATTCATCCAGTGACGGGTGGGAAAAGGCTGTCATTGCGACCGAAGCGAAGCAATCTCGACCTTTAGACAGATTTTCGAAAGTGGTGTCGGTTTTGATTACGCGAGCGGATTCGAAGACTGTCATTGCAAGGGCTAAGCCCGAAGCAGTCTCCAACTAACCAAGACTGAGATTGCTTCGTCGTTCCACTCCTCGCAATGACATGATTGGATGTTCGGAATGCGGGTGAAAGTCATGAACTAATCCGACAGAATTTTCGAGAACCGCTATAAGTATCCAGATTGCTTCGCTTCGCTAGCGACGGCAGCCTTTTTTCCGCCCGCGACAGAACGCATACCATTCGTGATGCACTGTTCAATGCCTCCGGGGACACGGCTCTCTTTCCCGCGTCATAGAAAACACAGCCCATCGCAATTGCGTCGTTGCCTGGCCCCTCGAAATGACAGCTCTTCATTATCGGACATGGCTATCGGAAAACGACAGAGACAAGGAAGAGCACCCGATCGGAAAGCATTTCCCTGTCTGTGCAAAAAAAAACGATTGCCGCTGTTTAACGAAGACTGTCATTCAGCGTCAGCACTACCAATATCAGCAAGGAGGGGAACTATGAAACAAATTGCCATCGTAGCTATGGCAGCGGCGTGTTTGGCTCTTTTCACAATATCGGCAACCGCACAAGGCCCTGGAGGACCTCCGGGTGGGCCTCGAATGGACATGCCGGCCGGACCTCAGGGACCTCCCGAATTTGGCGGGCCTCTCCCGGGACATATGGACGGAGGCGATCTTTTCGAGAAGCGCGAAGGATTTTTTCAGAAAAAACTGGGGCTGACCGACGAACAAACCAAAGAAATGCGCAACCAGTTCGTCAATTTTCAGGAGCGCACCCGCAAAACGAGAATGGCTTTGATGACGTTGGCTGACGAGAAGCGGACCATGCTCATGTCAGGCAAAATCGACGCGCAGAAACTCGCGAGCATTGACGAAGAAATCGTAAAGACTACGTCGGAACTCATGCGAGAGCGTCTGAAGATGCGAAGGGACCGCCTGTCCTTGCTGACCCCGGATCAGATCACCCGTCTTGCCGACGCGATGGCAGAAAGACACCATCGACGTGGCGGACATCACAGAGGAATGCGGTAATCACGAATTCGACTCCCGACAAGTCCGCCAATCGAGGTACTGTGCCAGTTCCCGGGAAATGGAGTCGGATTACGCATGGACTCTCCCACGACATTCCACGTGGGCCAACCATGTCATTGCGAGGAAAGGGATCACGAAGCAATCTCGTTTCTTGCTCATTATACGAATGCGCTTTCAAAAAAGTAAGATTGGGGGGACCCTCTTTGTAAAGAGTGTCCCGCCCAAACCCCGTCCCAGAAACTTCTATCATGCGCCGGCATCTGCATTTCCTCAGAGGAAATGCAGATGCCGGCGAGTGCTAAAAGTTCTTGAGGTGGGGTTCGGGGAGGAACGTCTTACAAGAAGTTCCTCCCCGATTTCACGTATTTGAAAACGCACGGGAGTTTGGATTGGAGATTGCTTCGGGCTTCACCCTCGCAATGACGGCCTTCGAATCGTTTCGCGTAATCAAAACCGACACTACTTTTGAGAATCCGTCCACATACAGTCCCGTGGGAACAATCTGTCGACGGTGTCTCTCATCCGACCCTTTTCACGTTCTCGCCTCTCTGGCAAGCAGCGGAAATGCCTTGTATACTTCCGGAGAAACCGAAGTGAATCTCACCGCCGCTTCGTACCGATTCCCGACCTCGCGAACCGATACGGTCTTGGCGTAGATTTCCTTGCCGTCGTTGACCGGTTCGTCCTGGACCAATAGCCGGATATCCTCCCAGGGTCCAAGATTGTCGGTGACAATGAGTGTAGCGGACGTGCGACAGATGTGGGTGATCCATGCGTCACTTACGGCCCCAGCCAAAGCCTTCTTGTTGAGTCTATACAGATGAGCCTTCACCTTGGGCTCCAGAGGAAGAGGGGTATCGTCCCATTCGGTAAGATGAACGTCATACTCGCCCCGCAGCCCCCGAACATCAAAGAGTTCGACTGTGCCCGGTATGCCTTTCATTTCCACTCTGAGCACTTTTTTCACTTCGACAATTTCCTGGATCCTCTCGAAGGTCGCATGGGTAATCAGTACCTGTCCTCCCACGGTAAAAGACTCCACTCTGCCGGTGAAATTCACCTGTGAACCGACTGCTCCGTATTTAGTCCGCCTCTCGGAACCGATGTTTCCGACAACGACATTGCCCGTGTTTACGGCGACACCCATTTCCAGCGTGGGGAATCCGTCCGCTTCATTGAGCGCGTTTATTTCTTCCATTGCCTTTTGCATCCTGAGCGCACAGACCACTGCTCTGGCGGGATGGTCGTCCATGGGCTCCGGAGCGCCGAAGAAAGCGAGGATGCCGTCACCCAGGATCTCGTCGATAGTTCCCCGGTGATCCAGGAGAATCTCGACCATTTTTCCGAGATACCGATTCAAGAAGTTGATGACGTGCTCGGGTTTCATATGCGCCGTCAGCGCGGTGAATCCCCTCAAGTCGGACATGATCATGGAAATTTCGCGACTTTCTCCGCCGAGCCGGAGCCCGTCCTTGTGCTCCAGCAGTTGATTTACCACCTCTCGTGTCAGATACCGTCCGAACGTGTCCCGGATGAAATCCCGGTCGCGCAAGCCTGCCACCATGTGGGTGAAAGCTTTGGCCAGCCTCCCTACTTCATCGTTGCTCTTGATATCCGACAGGTCGATATTCAGGTCGCCCTCGGCCACCTTGCCCGTTGCCGCCACCATGCGCCTCAGCGGGCCGGAAAAAGACGCTGCCACGAGCAGGCTGACGACTAAAAGAAGTCCGACGCCGATACCTGCGAGGATTACTGCTCTCCTGTGGAGAGTTTCCATCTGTGCGAAAAGCTCTTTTTTCGGGAAGACGGCTCCCAGGGTCCACCCCGGAGAGGGAATCCGAGCGAACGCGACAAAAGCATCCTCACCCGCAAGTGTCGATCCCATCTCGACGAAGCCTGTTTTCTTGGTCTTCATCGCTCGCCCTATTTCTCTCAATTGCGGATCGCCATGTTCCTCGCTGAGGCTGTACAAAGATTCCCTCGTGATGAGTTCAGCTCTGGGGTGCGCAACAAACGATCCGGTATCCGATACGATGAAGCAGTAACCCTTCTCTCCCACGTTGATCGAACACACGAGCTTGGATAGCCATTCAAGGGACACGTCCGCAGTGACCACCGCCTTGATTTTGCGATCCGCCGGATTTTCGGATTTCTCGTAAAGCGGGTAGGAATACGTGGTCATCAGAATGCGGCCGCGGCCTTCATCGAAATAGGGCTCCGCCCATACAGGAGTTTTCAATTCTTTGGGGACATAGTACCAGTCTTGTTGAAAATACTCTGTGTCGCCGATTTCCTCGAATTTGATACCCTCACTGGACTTATGATAATAGGGAGCGAAACTTTTCTGCGATTTGTCGAAAGCAAAGGGTTCAAATGCAACGGCCAATCCGAAGATTTCCGGGTTCCCTTCCACTGTACGTTTAAGGAGGTTCAGGAGAGTTTCTCTGTCATACCGGCTGGTTTCGAGGTAAAAACCTAGATTTTCCGGAATCTTGGCGACGGCTCTGAACTCCTGCTCGGTGCGCCTGGACACCGACAGAGCCAAGGTCCGGGCGAACTGTTCCGATGAATTCAGTATGCCTTGCCTGGAACGGAAATAGTTGAACCCGAATACGAGACTGAAGACGAGCGAGGTACCCCCGAGGACCAGAAGGGTCATTTTCAGGGTGATGCTATTGCGGAAGTAAACTGTCATCAGGGGCCTCGATAGAAGTCCTCCAGCTTCGGCGTGCGCTCGATCAGACCGGACTCCATCAAGACCTTGCCCACACCCTCGTAATCCTTGGCTCCGAGTTTGCCCAAACCTGACGTGTCTCCGTCGGGGATGATCAAATCCTCCATCCTCGCAAGCATCCATCTCTGATGGGCCCGATTGGTCTCGGTATGGGCCTGGTCCGCATATTTCATCACTGTATGAATTGCTTCTTTCTGATTAGCGAACGCGTACAGCCATCCTTTCAAAGATGCCTGGACAAATCTGCGACAGAGTTCGGGGTCGGCCTTCACGGTCTGTTCAAGACAATAGATGCCGTCTTCCGGAAAATTCACGAGAAGATCTTTGAAAAAGAGTAAGGATAGTTCTTCAGGCTGGAACCCGCAGTTCAAAATGGTGTGATATTCGTTGTACCACATGGCGGACATGACATCCACTCCGCCCTTGAGGAAGAGATTGACCGTGCCGTAGAGAGGCACGACCTCCGGTTTGATATTGTAGGTCCTGAAGAGGGCCAGGGGCTGGATGAGAAAATCGCCTTGCCACAGAGCCATTTTCTTGCCGTTCAACGTTTCGGGAGAAGATATCCCACTTTCTTTCCTTGCAATCAAGACGAGCGAGGATCGTTGGACGATCTGGGCGAGATTCACCAGGGGCACACCTGACGCTCGCTGTTGTATGCCCGTTGACAGCCATCCCGTGCAGAATGTCGCTTTGCCGGCAGTCAGAGCCTCGAACGGCGGATTGCCGGGCCCCCCTCTCGCCATAGTCAGATCGATTCCCGCTTCCCTGTAGAAGCCCTTGTCCAGAGCAATCATGTACCCGGCAAACTGGGCTTGGGGCCACCACTGCGGAACGAGTGTAACTTTCTGCAAACCGCGTTCTTCCGGAAGACCTGCCGCAGGCAACATCAGGATAATGAGACAGATGACTATTCGGATCCTTTTCATCGGGCACCTTGGCCGGCATTTCTTTTGTGATGCAAATCCCTAAACGGCTTGAACCGAGGCAGTTGCGCTTTGTGGTTCTCTTCGCCAGAGAAAGGCGATCGTCGAATGAATGTACTCTTCATACCGAAATGCCAGGAAGCTGAGGACAGGAGCAAGAAGGGAGCAGAGAAAGAAAAAAAACACCACGGACGTCATTTTCACATGGAGGTAATCCCTGGCTATACGAACGAAATCCATGTCAAAGTCGCCCCCCTTTGCATCGAGGTAATCTGCTCTGGCATCCGCATCCGTCAGCAGGCTGAATCCCATGGCAATATCGGAAAACACAAGAAAAAAACCTGTAATGGCATAGAGCGGCCGTTCTGCAGGATGGATAATGGCCCGGCCGCTCAAAGAACGATAGATGAACAGGCCGCCTATGACAAGTTCCGTTCCGTGGCCCATGAACAGGATAACTACATTGTGGAACCGGGTGTAGCTGAGAAGTG
The DNA here is from genome assembly GCA_035319325.1 of Desulfomonilaceae bacterium. Taxonomy (GTDB): domain Bacteria; phylum Desulfobacterota; class Desulfomonilia; order Desulfomonilales; family Desulfomonilaceae; genus DATHCX01. The sequence continues at coordinate 1,246 of DATHCX010000045.1, read as the reverse complement.
CATGCAGAATTGCCAAGAGAACGAGGCATACGACCGTGGAGGTATTTTTTCTGAACATATAGAGCAGTGCGGCAAATCCGACGTAGACCAGGACGCAGAGGGCAACACTCCTGCCAATGTGGAGCGTCACTCCACCCCCCCAGAGGAAATCGAATGCCGGGAGCGACGGATACCCGAACGCCCACCCGAAGATCGCGTGCCCAATTTCATGCACAAGGGTTCTGAATGTCCCCAGTATCCACCGTGGCCAGAAGAAGAGCAGACAAACGAGAGCCACTCCCGACCCTACGAGAAGCATGGTCCATTCAGGTTTGTCCAAGGTGCGCGGTTCCAGGGGACCGTCATCGTCGGATTCTTCGGCCATGTTTTCGAGAGGTTCAGGCTCGTGGATCGGAGCCCTGGCCGCTGCGCCCGCCGCAAGGGACATTGGCTGCGCAGGAGGCAGAACCCGCCCGTCTCCGTGTTGGCCCGGGAAATGGGATTCTCCGGGATGGGGGTCCGTACGATCCTGGACATCTGCGTGTCTTGATCCGAATTTTGCCACGATGACGCCACAGGCAGGGCATTCGTCATATACCCGGGTTTGAGGCGCTCCGCACGCAGGGCATTTCCATGCGATCTGTCGACGCTCTATGCCCCCACCACGGCTCTGCACTTCGCTACGGTCCAAGAGTCCCGTATCCACCAGTTTCGTGAAAAGAACCTGAAGCTTTCCGGCTGAAAGCTCATACTTTTCCATGAGCTCCGGATCCGCCATTCCCGAACGAATGTCTTTCACGGCCTGCCTGGCATTTATGGTTTTCCGCTGAGCACCCGGCATGAAATCCCCCTCCGTCTGGTTCTATCACTATTGCGGAGGCAGCCGGAAGGGAAAAATCCCAAAAAATGTAATGGCTCAGTTATGGGGATTCTCAAAAGAAATCGCGGATTGTCTATGCGAGATGCCACAAGCTTGTCATTGCGAGGGCAAAGCCCGAAGCAATCTCGATCGCCAAAGCGAGATTGCTTCGTCACCACGCTCCTCGCAATGACCTGCTTCAACATTGTACATGCGAGGAAGGGTTTATCAATCAGACAATACGTTCGAGAATTACCACACGGGCTAATACCAATGCGCTTTCAAAAGAGTAACATTGAAGGGCTGGTTCACGGCCTGTCCTGCCGGATCTCCTCCGCTACGAACGGAGCGGCCTGACTTCGCTTCGGAGACCCGCCAGGACAGGCTTCATCCATCGTCACTTGTCTG
>DATHCX010000044.1:0-25930 GCA_035319325.1 Desulfomonilaceae bacterium | reverse complement strand
AGGCTGTGGGTCGGGAATACTGGCGATTGCAGCCGCAAAACTTGCAGCGACTCGCGTGAAGGCCGTGGATAACGACCCGGTGGCAGTAGCGGCCGCTCGGAAAAACGCTGCCCTGAATCGTGTGGAGGATCGAATCGAGTTTGCTTGTTCGCCCATCGAGAGTGAGGTGGAATCTTTTGATGTGGTCATCGCCAACCTGGACCCCATGACCTTGCAGGCCAACAAGGACCAATTGATCAGGGTGTCCGGAACATTCCTGATTATTTCAGGCGTCCCCGTGGATCAATGGAACGACATAAAAACTGTTTTTCTCTCGGAAAAACTTGTGTTCGGGAAAGAAATCGTCCGAGAGGAATGGGGATGCGGGCTTTTCACCAAGAAATGACACTTTGAAGTGACACCGTATAGCAGTTCTCGAAAGTCTTGTCGGATTTTCTCATAATTCTGGCCCGCATAGCAGTGGTCCAATCATGTCATTGCGAGGAGCGGAGCGACGAAGCAATCTCGATTTTGGACGATTGGAGATTGCTTCGGGCTTTGCCCTGGCAATGACAGTCTTCCAATCTTTTCGCGTAATCAAAACCGACACTAGTTTTGAGAATGCCTGTATAGCGCACAAACGATCCTCATGCAGAAGTTCGTTCAAGGGTGTGGTTCAGGTGGGCACTTCTTGAAACAAGAGGCTTTCTGAAACTACAGCTGTACGTGCGCATTCGCTTCAGCTGTTTTTCGCGGTGAGAAAATGAATGAAGAAAAATCCGATTCCCACACACAGCATGGAATCGGCCACATTAAACGACGGCCAGTGAACCCGGCCCACATGAAAATCCAGGAAATCCACGACCTCGCCGAAACGAATCCTGTCCAGCAGGTTTCCCAGCGCTCCCCCGAAGAAGCACGAATAGCCTAACAGGAGCCAGCGGTCCAGTTCCTTGGCTGAAGCAATCAGGCCGATGATTGCAACAGCTGCAACCACGGAGACGAGAACAAAAAAAAGTGACCGATAGGACGAAGCCGAATCGGCAAGAATCCCGAATGCTGCCCCGGGATTCCTCGCGTGAACAATGTTCAAGAAGCCGGGAACGAGCTGGAATCCGTCATCCACGGGAATTCCGGTGTTGATCGCATATTTCGTCACCTGGTCGATAACCACAATGGCACACGCAATACATGCAAATACCAAGAATTTCTTCTTTCCCGCAAACACGGTAATCCTTTTTCCCGGGTTCCTTTTCAGGACCGGATCATGTCCTGTTGAAATTCGCCGGACAGACGATAGCGCTGAATTCCAGCGTGTTGAACGTTTTCGGGAAGGATTGCGGGGATCCTTTTACAAAAGGGGCCCCGAAATTACTGCCCTGACGGCGAATTCGTACGATTACTCCGTAACTTCGACTCCCGATTCTTTCAGGACACCGGCGCATCTCGGGCATACGTCGCGATACGTCTCGTCCGTACCCGTTTGGGTGTTCCACGTCCAGCATCTCGGACATTTGCCGCCCTGCGCACGGGAAACGGTCACCTGGGCTGCAGGCTGACTCACCTGATCCGCTGATGCAGCAGGTCCTGTGGACTGAATCTCCAGCTGAGAAACAATGAAGAACCCTTCCGGGTCCTGCATGGCGGAAATCATCCGAACAACTTCTTCCGGGGTCTGGATCAGGACCTGTGCTTCCAGAGAGGAACCGATGGTCTTTGCAGCTCGGGATTCTTCCAGGGCCTTGGAAACCTGCTGCCTGAGTGCAAGCATGATATCCCATCGGCCGCGTTCTTCATCTGTCAACAGAACTTCCTCGATGGGTTCCGGAAATGCCGATAAATGAACGCTGGAGACCATCCCCTCGTTGGAAAAGTTCGCCCAGATCTCCTCCGACGTAAACGTGAGAATGGGAGCCATGAGCTTTACCAGCGCCGTAACGATCAGATCCAGGACAGTCTGAGCGGAACGGCGCAACAACCCGTCCTTCTTTTCCACGTACAACCGGTCTTTCAGAATGTCCAGATAGAGAGATGACAGATCCACGGTGCAGTAATTGTAGATCGTATGAAAAACGACATGGAACTCAAAATCGTCATACGCTTTGCGTACTCTACGGATGACCTTGTTCAATCCGTCCAACGCAAAGCGATCCAATTCCCGTAGCTGGTCGAAAGGCACTGCGTGCTCTTTCGGATCGAAATCCGCAAGATTGCCCAGGAGAAATCTGCACGTGTTGCGAATTCTTCTGTATGCTTCGGAAAGCCTTTCCAGGATTTCCGGAGAAATCCTGATATCGTCCCGGTAGTCCTCTGCGGAAACCCACAATCTGAGTATGTCCGCACCGAATTTGTCGATGATTTCCTGCGGCTGGCTTACATTGCCCAGAGACTTCGACATTTTCTTTCCGTGGCCGTCCACGACGAAACCGTGGGTGAGTACGCTGTGATAGGGCGCCCTGCCTCGCGTTCCCACGGAGGTGAGCAGAGCACTGTGGAACCAGCCTCGATGCTGGTCCGAACCTTCCAGATATAAATTGCACGGATAAGCAAGATTTTTCCGCTCCTCACACACTGCTGCCCAGCTTACTCCCGAATCGAACCACACATCCAGGATGTCGGTTTCCTTGACCAGTTTCGAGCCACTGCAGGATGGGCACGCCGCCCCTTCGGGGGCAAGTTCGTCCACTCCCGCGGCGAACCATACATCCGCCCCTTTTTCTTCGAAGAGTCGCGCGGCTTTTTCGAAGAGTTCCGGTGGAGCCACTATGTCGTCGCAATCGGCGCAGCGAATGGCCGTGATGGGAACTCCCCAGCTTCTCTGCCGGGAAATGCACCAGTCGGGCCTGTGCTCGATCATGCCGTAGATTCTGTCTCTTCCCCACCTGGGGATCCACGTGACGGTGTCGATGGCCTTCAAGGCATTATCCCGCAGCCCCGTCTTTTCCATGGAAATGAACCACTGGTGAGTGGCCCTGAAGATGACCGGTTCCTTGCATCGCCAACAGTGCGGATAGCTATGGTCCATCTTTTCCGACGCCATTAAGGCGCCGAATTCCTGGAGCTTCGCTATGACGTCCTTGTTTGCGTCGAATACGAACGTTCCGGCAAAATAGTCCACTTCGGGCGTGTATACCCCGTGATCGTCAACAGGCGCATACACATCGATATGATACTTGAGGCCTATTTCATAGTCTTCCTGGCCGTGCCCCGGAGCGATGTGGACGCATCCCGTTCCGGTGTCCAGCGTGACGAACGGAGCGAGGATAAGTTTCGAATCTCTGGGGTAGAGCGGATGGGTGGCTGTGAGCCCTTCGAGCACGCGTCCCGGGAAGGTAGTAACAATCTTGTAATCCCGTATGCCGAAGGTTTCCATATTGACGGCCACGAGCCGTTCCGCCAGGATATACACCACATCCCCGGCTTCCACAGCGGCATAGGACTCGTCCGGGTGCACCGCGATGGCGAGGTTTGCCGGAATGGTCCACGGAGTCGTGGTCCAGATCACCACAAAGACCTTCTTGTCCTTCAGTTCTGGGATAACCGCAGAGAAATCGTCCTTTGCAGCAAACCGGACATAAATGGACGGCGCAGACGCATCCATATATTCCACTTCCGCTTCCGCAAGTGCCGTAACACACGATGCACACCAGTACACGGGTTTCTTGCCGCGGTACACTGCCCCGCTTTGGAAGAATCGGCCGAGCTCCCTCACGATGGTGGCCTGATATCGGTAGTTCATGGTCAGGTACGGATTTTCCCACTCGCCGAAAACACCCAGTCGTTTGAATTCCTCTCTCTGGATATCGATGAATCGTTCCGCATAAGCCCGGCATCTTTGACGGACTTCCACGCTGGTCATGCTGAGCTTCTTTTCACCGAGTTCTTTGTCCACCTGGTGTTCGATGGGCAATCCATGGCAATCCCAGCCGGGCACGTAGTCCGAATCATACCCCGCCATGAACCGCGATTTGACGATCATGTCCTTGAGGATCTTATTGAGTGCCGTTCCCAAATGAATGTGGCCGTTTGCGTACGGTGGACCGTCGTGAAGAATATATTTTTCCCTGCCGCTGCTCGCTTCCAGGATCTTGCGATATATTTGTTCGGATTCCCATCGTTTGAGCATATCCGGTTCTTTTTTGGGCAGATTTGCCTTCATGGGAAAAGACGTTTTCGGCAAATTCAGGGTATCTTTGTAGTCCATTGATGTCCTCCCACCGTTTGGGTCAATTCGTCGAGGAAGCGGTGAAATTCCCGAATAAATCGGTCGACACATCACTCGCAGCGGAAATGTGTACCGGGCGGAACGAAAAGCGACCCGTGCTTAACCTTGCTTGTATAAACTGTTTATTCTATCAGGTCAAGGACGCTACCCGCAATCCATGCGTTTAAGTGCAGGCACTTGTGGAGACAGAGCGTCATTGCCAGGCCGCTCGTGGCATCCCGTCATCTGGAAAGTGGGACCGGATCACAGGAGAGCTTGCGAGAGGGTGCTTCGCGGCATATAGCAGTTCTTGAAAATTCTGTCGAATTCGTTCATGACTCTCGCCCGCATTCGAACGATCCAATCATGTCATTGAGGGGAGTGGAACGACGAAACAATCTCTGTTTTGGTTAATTGGAGATTGCTTCGGGCTTCGCCCTCGCAATGACAGTCTTCGAATCTTTTTGCGTAATCACAGCCGACACTACGTTTGAGAATTCCTGTAGACGGCATCATGCTTGAGCCATGAAAGGAAAAGATTGTGGGAAGGTATACATTCGATCATAGATGCAGGCAGCGTGGTTCTCTTGCAATTTAGACCCAAGCGAACTCGCTTGCATGTATCAGGCTTCGTGATCAACGATGCGGTTGACGGCTCGTCATTGCCGAACAAACGTGGGGTCGCTTCTGCCTCAGTGCGTGAAATTTCCAATTCCTGCAGTTGGGCCCGTCCTTTCCGTGTCGTCCTCCACCAGGATGCCGTCCTTGATTCTCATAATTCTGTTGGTGGTTTGCTGCACGAATTCTCGGTCATGCGAAATGAGAATGTAGGTGAGGTCGGATTGCTTGAGTATTTCTATCAAACGTTCGGTGGTTTGCTCGTCCAGGCCGCTGGTGGGCTCGTCAAGAATCAGGACCTCCGGCTCCATCGCGAGCACGGTGGCCAGTGATACCAGCCTTTTTTCACCCCCGGAAAGCTGGTACGTGATCCGGTCTTCGAAGCCGGTGAGCTTGAGCGAATCCAGGGTGGATGAAACGATGCGCTTGGCCTCTTCGGGGGGCTTGCCCATGTTGAGCGGACCGAATGCGACGTCTTCCAGCACCGTGGGACAGAACAGCTGGTCATCCGCATCCTGGAACAAGAAACCCAATTTTCCCCGTATTTCTTTGAAATCGGCCTCGGTTACTCTCTTTTTGCCGAATATTTCCACAGAGCCGGCAACGGGAGCCAGCAGCCCCATGATAATGTGACACAGGGTGGTCTTTCCCGATCCATTGGGCCCCACGAGCCCGATGCGGTCTCCCCGGTCCACGTCAAGATCGAGTCCGTTCAGCACAAACCGCGAATTATAAGAAAAACGAATATTTCTCAGACGAATCATCGGACCACCAGGAGCATGGCCGACAGAACGGCACTCGAAACAGCAAGCAAGTAATCGCTCCTTTTCATTTCATAGTGATGGAGGATGTAGAATTTGCCCCGAAAACCACGGCACTTCATTGCGGCAAAAATTCTGCCGGACCGGTCGAAGCTCCTTACCAGGAGCATGCCCACGAGGTAAGCATACGTTTTGTACGTGTGCATGTTCGTTCCCGGCTTGAAGCTCCGTATTTTCATGGCGGTCACGAGTCTGTGGTATTCTTCATGGATCACGTGAATATAGCGAAAACAGAAGAAGAACAGGTGAACGAGTTTATCCGGAACCCACATATGACTCAACGCGTGTACCAGGCTAAACACCTTCGAAGTTCCCAACAGAGCAATGGCCGTCAGCACGATGGTATTGGATTTCAGCGTTATTAAAAGCGCATACTCGAGGCCCTGTTTGTGTACAGCGAACGGTCCGAGAGTAAACACCACCTCTCCAGGATAGGTAAACGGCAAGAAGGCCCAAAGGAAAAGCACAAACGTATTTACCACCGCAAGCCTGAAAAAAACACGTTTAATGCTGATGCCAGCGGCAAGTATCAGCACAACAGGAAAAACCAATGCAATGGAGGCGGTGGTGATGTGGCTGTTGAGGGCCACAACGAGCGAAAACAACAAGGCCGCGATTATCTTCACCCTGGGATCCAGTGCATGAACAAACGATGAGCCGAGAGCAAATTCCTCTATATCCATGACAATGCCTCGAAGACCGTCATTTTTCGGCCGTTTGTTTCCGGCCGGCAAAATAGGCCCATACCCCTACTATTCCGAATATCCAACCGATACCGCCTATGATCTCGACCACTGAGGCAGATCTTTCCTTCTGCTCCAGAAGGAGTTTCTGCTGCAAACCCAACATGTTCACCACCGGTTCGAGCTGGGCCTTCACCGAATCTTCCACGAGCTTCTTGAGCACCGCGGAATTCTGCGGTTGGACCTCTGCAGCAGCAACATCTCCTTGGATTACACCACTGGGGTTCGGGAGAAACGCTGTGCCACCTGCCGATTTCATATCCGTGGCCGGCAGCACATAATCAGCCCTGTGTCCCATTCCGGCAGATAGAACGAACTTCACATCCCCCGGTGCCTCACGGAGATCCGAGACAGGAAAGGAAAAGATCCCACTCGCATCCGTTTTTCCTTCTTTGATCTTCCGTCCCTGCGTATCGAACACTTCCACAAGGCAATCCACAGCCTTTGCCTTCCCGCCGAAAAACGCTTCGGTTACGATCGTTTCTCCCTGAACATAGGCAAAAAGGCTAACCTTGTGCGCCGACGCGGCACACGCAAGCAGCAGCAAGACGATACAGATGGAGGCCGAAGCCTTGCGCGGGCTCATGGTTCCTTTCATACCGTTTCGTGTGACAACAGTGGCAATTCCCTTTATTCCGTATTCGCATTATGCCATGTTTTCTCAATAGATAACATTGCAGGGTATTTTTGTCAAATGTGATGGATAGTGGCCGGTGATCGGGCCGTTACACTTTTGGTGCAATTTCGTTTGACTTTCGGTTTATATTCTATAGAATAAGACAAATCGCAGAGTGAGAGCGGACTCATGCCTACGCTGACGAAAAAACAAAAATTGGTCCTGGAGTATATCAAGAAATTTATCAAGAAATTCGAGCACGCCCCCAGTTACGAAGAAATAGCCCACGGATTGGGACTATCCTCAGTGTCCACCATCCACGTACACGTGGAGAACCTTAAGTTAAAGGGGTATTTGACAAAAAAGTGGAATGCAAACCGGTCGATAGATCTGCCGGTGAAGGACAACTCGCAAATTTCTGCAATCGAAGTGCCATTGTCCGGCAGCATCGCGGCGGGCCTCCCCATCGAGGCAATTGAGGACCGGGAATCCATCGCCATACCCGTGGACCTGCTCGGCCGCAATCAAACCTTTGTTTTGAAAGTCAGCGGCGATTCCATGCGGGACGATCACGTATTGGACGGTGACTACGTCATTGTGGACAAAAGAAACAGCGCCAGAGACGGCGATATGGTGGTGGCTCTGATACGGGGCTCTGAGGCCACTCTGAAAAGATTCTATCGGGACCGCAACCTCATCAGGCTCGAACCCGCCAATCCTACCGTTCCGGTTCAGATCTACGACGAGCAAGACGTGATCGTCCAGGGCGTGGTAGTCGGAATTTTGAGGAAATACGGGAGATGACGGCCCAAAACCATGTCGCTTGAAGATCGGAATCGGGACCCAGAAACGCCAGGGCAGCTGCAGGAACCTCCGGCTCCGGCCCCAGAGCCTGTCATCCTGCATGTCGACGCCGACGCGTTCTTTGCTTCAGTTGAACAAGCGCTGAATCCTCGACTGAAAGGTCGGGCCGTCATCGTGGGTGGGAGTGACAGGGGTGTGGTGTCTGCCGCGTCGTACGAGGCCCGGAAGTTCGGCGTCCATTCTGCCATGCCTATGGTTCAGGCTCGTAAGCGCTGTCCCCACGCCGTAATTCTTTTGCCGAACTTCCGAGCGTATCGGGAATTTTCGACAGCAATGTTTCGCATATTGGAGAAGTATTCACCTCTGGTGGAAGTAACCAGTGTCGACGAGGGCTATGTTGATCTCTCCGGCACCCTGAAGCTCCATAGAGCTCCTGCCTGGACGGTTGCAGACCGCATTCTGAGAGAGATACGGTCGGAACTCGGGATAAATGTGTCTGCCGCGGCTGCGCCCACACGGGCATGGGCCAAGATGGCCACCGGTCTGGCGAAGCCGAACGGCCTCCTTTATCTGGAACCGTCGCGAGCAACCCTGCTCGTGGGATGCCTGCCCGTGTCGGCAATACCCGGCGTGGGGAAGAAAACAGAAGACATTTTGAACAGAGCGGGAATTCAAAGAGTGGCCGATCTTGCCACCACCCCGCGGGAGTCCATACGTCGGTTGCTTGGCCTGTGGGGAGATCGCCTGATGAGAATAGCCACCGGATCGAGCTCCCGACAGATCCGCGCGGATGCACCGGACGGCCAGAAGTCCTATTCAAAAGACCGCACCTTGGAAGCGGATACGACAGATTATGTGTTCTTGCGGACTCTGGTGAGACAATTGGCTGAGAAGCTTGCGGCTCGATTACGCAGCGACGGCAAGGGAGCGACCACGGTGACGCTCAAAGTGCGGTACCACGATTTCAAGGATGTCAGCCGTTCGATATCATTGAAAGAACCCACCAATCTGAATTCGGAAATCATCGACACTCTCGATCGGTTGTTCTTCCTCACCATAAAGAAACGGTCTCCGGTTCGCCAAATCGGCGTGAAATTCTCGGGAGTCGGCCGCCCGGCACTACAGACCGACCTCTTCGATCCGAACCGGCAATTGAGAAGGGAACGGGACAGGATCGTCGATGCAATCCGTGACCGGTTCGGCTTTGAATCGGTTCTCGTCTCAGGTTGTGGTGCCAGCAACTCCCATTCAAGGCGATGAAGTGCCGGGGAGTATCCATTCCGTTGGGGATGGGGAAAGGCTGTCATTGCGAGGGCGAAGCCCGAAGCAATCTCCAATTGACCAAAACAGAGATTGCTTCGTGGTTCAACTCCTCGCAATGACATGATTGGATCATTCGAATGTGGGCGAGAGTCATGAACGAATCCGACAGAATTTTCAAGAACTGTTATACGATTTCACTCAATTCGGAAGAGCGATTCGTCGAACTCGGGCTTGCCCTCGTACCTTTGCATGTACATGGCCGGACCTTTGTCCATGTGCTCAAAAATAGCCGAGTTCACGTCGATACCCGCCTGATGCAACGCTTTCACGACTGCTTCCGGCGACGGCGGGCACGATTTCACCGCAATCATATTTTGTATGTCCGGATTCTTCTTGTTCGCTTCATACATGCACTTTCCCAGCAGGATCGTATTTTTTCTTCCCGGTGTGGGTTTCATGTTTTTTCCGGTAAGCACCTCGACGTCCTTCCAGGGCTCTCCTTTCCACGCAAAAGCTATGGACGCGAGCACCAGGCCTGTCAATACGGAGCAATACGTGCAGAGACTCAGGTCGTACTTGGGATAGCTCAGCCCCTGTATTCCCATTTTTTCCATGGCTACGGGCAGGGTGTTGGTTTCGTTGTATGTGAAATCGAACTGCAGATTCATTGCCACGTTCTGGATTTGTTCGCCCACGATCTCGAGGTCCGACAGATCCATAGTCCTGCCGGCATCCCTGGCAGCGTGGACCAGGTGAGGAACCTGGGAAGGCTCGTATCCGAGAATCGTTGCTCCAACCTTGTCCGCTGAAAGAACGTCACGGGAAGCCACAAGTATGTCGCTTCTCCTGATCCTGCCGTCAAAAGCCGGCCCCCGCTCGTTGGTAAAAATGCCGTCGAGAATCGTGAATGAGGGAGGAAGTCTGTTGGCAAGCTTCGAAATCATATAGTGCAGATCTTTTTCCGGATCCGCGGAATGGCATTTCTTCCGGGACTTGATGTCGATGGTCCCTTTTATGTTTTTGATTCCGAGGCTCACAACGGTTTGCGCGTGAGTTTTGAGGACCGGAATGTTGACCACAAAATCGCTTGCAAGAAAATCCGTGTTGAAATGAAGCTCGACTCCTCCGCCCAGATCCACTTTTTCAAAAGGCCTCTGGAAAACATTTAGGTATTTGACTCCATACCGTTTGTTCAGCACATGGTATCCCAGTGTTTCAAAAGCGTGAGCGGCAGTCTCGTAATCCTTGGGATCGTAAACCACCGTGCCTTCACCGATGGTGATGTCGTCGATCCCGCGCTCCTTCAACAAAAGCACCATATCCTGCACCACGCGGGAGGTTGTTATGACTCCCCATTTCGGGAATTGTGCCGCTGCCGTCCAGAATACAATATTGGGCTTGATGAAAACTTTTGCTCCTGCGGGCAGGTGATCCAGACCCTTGGACAAATCAACGGCTGTTCTCACGGACTCCAGGGGTTTATCATAGCGAACGATAGCTACTGTAGGGACGTTCATGCAGATGCTCCATACTTTTAAAATTTTGGTAAGATTTTACCGCTCTATTCAAACCTCAGACGGACGCCGAGCCTCTCCGCGAGCTCGTGGATGTCCGACGGAAGTTTTTTCCGCATCCGGGGCTGGAGTGAACGAATCATTTGAAAAAAGCAAATCTGTGCTTCTCCGAAATGAGTATGAATGTCCAGATCCCTCCCCAGATCGAGAAATTTGACGATCTCCAGGGTTTTATTACGGTCAGCGGGATTCAAGCTCAGCTCTTTCACCAGCCCGAGAATCCGGCTCCCCAGCAATTTTTCGGCAGCGCTCAGATCCGGTGTTACATTCCAGAATCTGGCTTCCTTCAAAACGGCTTCCAAGCCGTCCGGGAAAATGCCCGCGGGCACTTTTTCCAGTTCTTTGCGGATGTTTCTATTGATGACGAATCGAGCTGCCGCGACGAAGGTGTCCGGAAGATTTGCTTCCCGATCCATGATCAAACTGGCTAGTTCCCTGTTTTTCCAATAGAATTCCTCAAAATATACGGCCTGCTCCTCGTACATTTTGTGCGTGACTGCTTCCAGCACTTTGCGGCGCTGGTCTACGAAGAGGTCTCCGATGGTGAAATAGTCCCCGGGAAAGTATTCGTCGAGTTTCCGGATGAGTGCGGTGGAAGACGGAACCCTGAACGTGCGGAAGAGATCCTGTTTCATGGCGTCAGTGGCGGAATCTCCCAGGGAGCACCGCAGATCCACTCCGCCGTGATGGAATACCACAAAGCCAAATGCCTGGCGTTCCGTGGTGATGCGGCTCAGGACCGACATACGGCCGATGAGTAACGTCCTTTCTCCGGAACGCTCCCTCGCTGAATCTATGATTTTCACGTCGTAGCAGTATAATTTTGCCCTTTGCCGTGATTTTTCGAAAATCGACGAAATTGCCACGTGAGCCGCAACTTTGGAAAGAGCCGTGACCTGGGGCGCAATCTTTTGGGTAAACAGTTGGTTTCCGCTGAGGTAAGGCTTAACGTTGCTCTTCGCTTCCGACAGCACCTCCAAGAATGCATGAATGAGAGAAGAATCGAACGGCTGTGCAAGCTGCAAGGCCCTTCCTGCGTACCTGAGGATCTGGAGAGATTCGATTCCTGCGATATCGTCGAAAAACCACCCGCAACTTGTGTACATAAGCATGCGGTTGCGCTGCATTTCGAGCAGCTTGAGAGCGGCGGTGCATGCCTCTTTCGTCAATTTTCGAGTTGCGTGCCTTTCCAGGAATGGCCCAATTTTGGGATGCTTTTTCAGTACCATGCGAATGTACTCATTGCGAGCAGCCCATGGATCCTTGAGAACCAGTGAAGCTTGTTCCGTGAAGATAACGTCTATCCGGTCCCTCACCAGGTCGAAAGCCTTACGCAGGGGCTTTCTCCATTTCTGATTCCAGTCGGGCTTGTGATTGATGCAGCATCCGCAGTCTTCGGACCACCTTCCCACACCGTGGCCGCAGCTCCACGCCGAATTCTCGACGATCTCCGCTTCAGCCGCAGGAGGATGCTTGTCCAGGTATTCCCCGTAATTGGTGAGCTGCACCGATCGATCGGAGGCCAGCTTGTTCAGAGCATAAGCCAGCGCCATTTCTCCAAATCGGTGGTGGTGACCGTACGACTCCCCATCTGTCGCGATATGCACCAGCTGTGCCCACGATCTATCGTTTGAAAAGGCCTCGAGAAGCCGGTTTCTCAATTCTTCTCCGCTGTTGAGCAGCCCCTCGAACGCGATGGCCCGAGAAATGGGACCGTCGTAAAAGAACAGCACTATGGAACGGCCTTGAGACAATCTGCACACGTACGGGCGAGAGGGGTCGATAGATTCCGAATCCAGCACATGCCAATCGGCCATTTGACCGAGTCGAAACGCTTTTGCCTGGCTCGGAGCCAGAATCGTGAATCGAATTCCGTGATCCGCCATGATTTCCAGGGACTCCCTGTCCACAGCAGTTTCAGGAAGCCACATCCCTTCGGGATCGCGGCGAAAACGTGACGTGAAGTCTTCGATTCCCCACCTTATCTGCGTGAGTTTGTCTCTGGACGAGGCCAGCGGCATGATCATGTGATTGTAAGCATGAGCGATCGCATTCCCGTGCCCGGATCTCGCCTGGATGCTCGCGGCGTCTGCGTCCAGTATGGCCTGGTAGGTATCGGTTGTGTGCTCTTCAAGCCAGGAGAGGAGCGTGGGACCAAAGTCGAAGCTTATCTGTTCATAATTATTTACGATATTCACAAGAAGGCCCGATTGATCGAGTATGCGCGCATGGGTATTCGGTTTATAGCATTCTTCCGTTACCCGCTCGTTCCAGTCGTGAAAAGGATGGGCCGAATCCTGTATTTCAACGTATTCCAACCAGGGATTCTCTCGTGGCGGCTGATAGAAATGTCCGTGAATGCAGACGTACCGTTTCGATTGCGTCATCTTGTCAGTTCGATCTCAGAAAACGAAATTTACCCCGACGCGGCAATAAATGATGATATGTGCTCGTTTCCGACCGGTCAAGTAAAACTCTTCCATTTCCGTATCCGTTCGGTTACGGGTGGAAAAAGATCTTCATTGCGGGCGTTGCGAAGCAATCTCGCCTCTACGTATCGAGATTGCTTCGTCGTTTCACTCCTCGCAACAGAGTATGGGCACTTCTCCCGAGTAACCAAAGCCTTACCGATTTGCGATTCGACGAGCGGATTACGTTATTATGCAACACCTGTCTTTTGGAATGCAATTCTTGCCGCGGTGGCGAATTCTTGAATTTTCTTGAAGCTCCTCGATCCGTCGGGCTCTTCGAGTCCCGAGTGGGCGTCCACTGCGTGAGGCTGCACCATTTCTATGGCACGACCCACGTTTGTCGGATTGAGCCCGCCCGCGAGGATCACCGGAAGGCGAGTATTCTTCACGATGGCCGCGCTGATGTTCCAGTCGTGCACGAGGCCCGTTGCTCCTTTGCGGCCTGTTTCGGGATCCAGGCTGTCCAGTATGATTGCGTCCCACAGCGGTCTTTGGAAGCCACGTGCTTCGGACAGGGCGTCTTCTCCGGTTACGCTTACCCGTCCTATGGTTTTGATGTGGGGACAGGCTTTGCGGAAGCGCATCAATTCGGCTTTGTCGATTCCTCCATGGAATTGGACGGCTGTTCCCGGGACTGCATGAACAAGATCGCAAGCTGAATCCGCTTCGTTCAGGTAGGTAATGACAACGACCAGGAGGTGTTTTGGGAGGCGATGCACAATGGCCGCGGCTTTCTCCCGGGTCAGTCCGTCATGTACTCCGTCCGGCAGCTCCAGGGTGAGCCCGAGGGTATCCACTCCCACTCGTGAACAAAAGAGGGCTTCTTCCAGCGAAGACACGCCCGCTGCCTGTATTCTGGGAGGCCACGGCCGCGGACAACGGGGTTCGACTACCATGTATCGATACTACACCCAATTGATTTCTCCTGCAATTACATTGACTTTTACAGCCTGCCCGTGGTACAAGACTCCTGTATTTCGCTTGCGGACAGAAGATACTTTGAGCACAAGAATACTCTTATCATTAACTGGAATCCTGATGCTCGCGGCCGCGGGGTGTGGCGGCAAGCTGGCGAGTCCCGGATGGGCCACTGTCACCCACGTTTCGCCGGATGGCGGCATTTTCCTGCGGTACGCCGACGGGAAATCAAACTGGAAACGCATAAAGCCGGAACACATCCCAAAGGATATGGAAACCGCCATCAAACACGTCAATGAGCCGGCCCGATACGTTGAAACGAATCAAGGGAGTACCCTGACGTTTCCGGGAGGCGACAGCTTGAATTATCAGAATACCGCCAGCGAATAAGGTTTCTGTTTTCGGAGCGCAGCCGGACTCGGTTTTGTGCAAAGCACTTGCAACTTTTACCTCAAGAGCGCATCTTGATGGTAGGACTAGACACGCAGAGGAGCAGGTTTGAATGCCAATTTACGAATATAGATGCGGCAAATGTGAGGATGTTTTCGAAAAGCTCGTTTTCGGCAGAGACGAAGTTGTTTGCCCCAAATGCGGCGGACAAGTAGAAAAGCTGATGTCGGCCTGCAGCTTCAAGAGCGGTGCAGGAGATTTCAAAACTTCGGGCACCGGAAAATCCGGGTGCAGCAGCTGTTCGGCCACGTCCTGCGCTACTTGCCACTAACTCGCCTTCTCGAAAGGAGGTTCAACATGGTGGATATGGAACGCGCTCATGTGCGCTTACAACAGCAAATTGACTGCCAACTGGAGATTACGCCGTCGGCCGCACTTAAGACGTGGGAAAAAGCCGGATGGAAAGACGAACCGGGAACCGACGTGGATGAAGCTCCCCTGAAATACATGGCACTCGTGCTTTTGGATGCCATCGAGGACAGGGCTACCCGGATCGCTATCGAAAAAGACGAAGGAGTTACTGTATACGGCGATTCCGAGCGCATGTTGCCCAAAGCCCCACCGCACATTATTGCAAGGGGCCTCGAAATTTTGAGAGAGATCAGCGGATTGGAAGGGCCTGCCGGTCAGGCGACAATAGCCCTCGGCGTAAGGAACGATAGCCTGGAATTGATCATACAAAAACAGGCAGGCAAACATATGATCAACATTCCGAGTATCGGCGTATAGAGCGTTGGGATCGTGTTAGTTCGAAAAAGAAAGGGGCGACCGTCTGGGCCGCCTTTTTTTGTGCTCGATTCGCGAAGTTCCCTTCTCGTAGTTTCTTTGCGTGAACCCGTGGCGTTACCGGCTGAAAGATGCTCATCCTCACGTGCAATGGAACCACTCAGGTTCCCCGAAGGGGAAATCCGTCGGGACACCAGTCCTTTCAGGAGGCTCGTTCATCTCGGCAAGTGTCTTACCCCAATGCGTTTTCAAATACGTGAAATCGGGCGGGCCACTCTTTACAAAGAGTGGCCAGATTTCGCTTATTCGAAAAGCGCATGCGTATCAATCGTGAATTTGGTTGATGAATCCCCTTTGAACCGATCTCGGGCGAGGAAGAGCATATGCGGACTAGAACCATACTAAACATATTCGCCTTATTCTTTGCGTTGTCCTGGTCGTGTCAGGCGGACGCCGGGGCAGTTCTTCGCTTCGCGGTTCTCTGTGACAGCAGACAAGATATGTCTGCTGCCCAATGTTCCTCGGCAGTATCACCTGTTCTGCCGGTGGTGGTCCGGGATATCCTCGCGCGCAATGATGAAGAAGCAATAAAACTGGTGCTGTTCCCCGGAGATTTGATCACCGGCGGCCTGCCCAGAGAAGCCTCCTCGGTGGCGGAATGCAACCGGACGTCATTGGGCCAATGGCGAGAAACTATGAATCCGCTCCAGAACAAAGGAATCCTCTTGAGGATTACGGCAGGAAATCACGAAATACTCTCGACAGATCCCCTGGTGGCGGCAGTTCGCTGCGGTAAATCTTCGTGGCCGTACACGCCTGATTTGCAGAGTTTCCGAGTTTTCCGGGAGGCGATGGATGATTTGATGGAAGGCAATAAGGGGCCGGACTCGGATCTGGGCCTCACGTATTCATTCGACCTGGACAGCTGCCATTTCGTCCTTCTCACTGCCTATACTCTCTTCGAAAACAATTCCTTTTCAAACGAAACCATCACTTGGCTCGAGAAGGATTTGGCGGAAGCTGAACGCACGGGGAAGAAGATCTTCGTTGCTTCGCATCCTCCCGCGTTCCCCGGGGGAGGCCACATGTGGGATTCTCTTCCTTATTTCGACCCGACCTACAGTTGCCAGGGTTACGACGGCCGTTTCGGAATAGATCGCCGCACGGAAAGGGATCGTTTTTGGAACATTCTGAAAAAATACAATGTGGTTGCTTATTTTTGCGGCCACGAGCACCTGCTTCAGGTGCAGGAAGTGGACGGGGTCTGGCATGTCGTATCCGGAGGGCTCACTCCCAAGCTCTACCATCTCAACGGAGCGGATGTTGATACGAAACGAAACACCATCCTGTATGACGGAAAATTTCAGAACCCGCGAGCGTCGGTAAACTGGCCATGGGATGACGGACGGAAATCGTACTGGGGTTGGAGCCTGGTGACGGTAGAAGGCGACCAGGTGAAGCTGGATGTCTTTGGTTCGGAGACTCTCCCCCGGACCCCAGCCGACTTGAAGCTTTTGAAGTCCTTCGTACTGCGGCAATGAAAGGCTCGATTATGAGCACAGTGGACGTTCGGTGGAAAACACACTGAAAAAAAGGTGTTTCATTGTTTTCGAAGGAATTGATGGATCCGGAAAATCCACTCAAGCGGCCATGCTCGCACAACGGTTGACGAAACTGGGGATTCCCATCCTATTGACGTGCGAGCCTTCGCACGGTCCGGTCGGTAGAATCATAAGATCGCTAACAACCAGACCTGAGCCGGAAGAGGAAGAGCGTCTTTTCACCGAAGACCGCCGCGATCACGTAAACCGGACCATTCTTCCTGCAATGAAGGAAGGAAAAACCGTAATCTGTGATAGGTATATTCATTCTTCGGCCGCGTACCAGGGCGCGCGCGGACTCGATCCGATCGTGCTTATCAGGAGCAGCATGTCCTTTGCCCCAAAGCCGGATATCGTGTTTTTGCTGGAAATCCCTATCGATCTGGCAATGGCACGAATAGGCTCCGTGCGGGCAGAAGGCTTTTCCCTCTTCGAAGCGACAGAGAATCTCCGGCTGGTGGACGGAATCTACCGGGGCCTTACCGACCCTTGCATAACAAGAATTGACGGAACACGGGACCCGGACGAAATACACCGCGTCATATGGGATATGGTGAACGGCATGCATTGCGTCGGCGACAAGAATCGTTTTTGAAGCTGAACTGTAGCCGGCAGCCCGTTTCCCCACGGCCTGGAGCGCGGCCTTATTTATCTCGAAGCTACTTGATTTTAACATTACAAGCCTTGACAATAACTTATGTTTTCTGCTATTATTATCAGGAATCCGTCCGGACCGGAGTTCAAAGGAGTGACCATGCGCTCAATCTTACTCATATGTGTTGTGATGCTGGCAATTCTGGTTTCCTCGTCGTGCTGGGCTGCTGATTACGAGTCCCGCTTTGTTCGTAACTATCCGCCCGGATTTTACGGGATGTGGTATGACGCCCAGCGATTCTTTACCGAACTCATTCCAGGACAACGCACGGAAAGGTATCGTTGGGATGCCTTGATGAGCCGAGAGACGAATATTGCGTTTCCATTCTATCCAATCCCGTACGATTGGGACTATGGAACCGGTCGAACGTTCAGCTTGCCGGATTACAATGCCAACGATTGGCGTTGACGCAACCCCGATGTGAAACCCGTTCAGTCTTCCGATGGACTGACGACAAGAAGTCCCGCGTCCCGGACAGGCGCATTCTGCCGCGAATCGACACGTTGATAGCGCCTCCCCCGCGTGGGTGAACGGTCGCCATCCGTTCGCAATATCGCTTGATATTGTTTCCGTCAAACCGATACGTTATATGAATTCTCAAAAGTAATGTCGGTTTGGGTGCGCGAAACTATTCACCAATGTCATTGCGAGGGCGAAGCCCGAAGCAATCTCGAATTAGCCAGAAATGAGATAGCTTCGTCGTTCGTCTCCTCGCAATGACGTGGTTAGGCCATGTGGAACGTGGGCGAGCACACGCGCGAATCCGACTCAATTTTCGAGAATCCATACGGTCGCATCTAATTCCTCGACGCGGACCGATTCGCGTTGGAATTTTTGTGGCCATCCCATTCAGGTGAAACATGTCCCAGCACACTATCACGGAGGAGAGAGCCGCGTTCCTCAAGGCTGACTACGAGCGCGGCTTCATCACATTTTGTAAGTTCAAAGCCGTGCACGCGGATTGGGGTAGATTTCATTCAACCGTCGATATTGACGAAGATCATCGGCAGCAGGACGGTTTTATTCATGCCGGCGTGATGGCTACCATGGCGGACCACACGGCCGGATATGCGGCCTTCACTACAGTTCCGGAGAACATGCAGATCCTGACCATAGAATTCAAAATCAACTTTCTTCGTCCCGCATTCGGCGAAACTCTCGCGTGCTCTTCCCGGGTGATCAGAGAAGGACGACAGATTATCATTGCGGAATCGGAGGTCTTCGACTTTCGTCGGGACAAGAAAGTTCAGGTTGCCAAGGCCATGATAACCCTCATGGCCGTACCTCGGGACAAGCTGAAACGCGGGGCTGACAAGGCCTCCAAAATTGTGATCGAACAGGCGGTTCAGGAGCGAGATCCCGTGAAATGAGGCGATCAGAGCGGTCGCTAACCGCGAATAACAACGAAGAGGAGTGGAATGAAGAAACTGGCATACTATCTCTTGGGAGCATTGTTAGTCCTCTGCGCTGCTTCGATTGCCTTGGCAGATCAGGCGGAGGAAGTCAAAGAAATGGTAGACAAAGCCGCCGATCTGTTCGCAGAAAAAGGAAATGATTACGCGCTCAAGTTGCTGAATTCGAGCTCTGGACCCTTTCGTAAGGGCGAAGTGTACGTCTTCGCAATCAATATGGAGGGCATCACGCTGGCGCATCCGGTGAACCGGGATCTGGTGGGCCAGTCTGTCATGGACTTGAAAGATGCCAACGGAAAGTTCTTCTCGCGGGAGTTCATCGAGGTGGCCAAAACTCAGGGAGCGGGCTGGGTGGACTACTGGTGGCTTCGTCACGGCGAAAAGGAACCCACCCTGAAACGATCCTACATAAGAAACGTACCAGGCCAAAATGTTGTCATAGGCGCAGGCTACTACGTGAAATAACTGTCTTCCGAATGCGTTTTCAAACAAGGAAGATTAGCGGGACACTCTTTAGTAAAGAGTGTGCCGCCCAACCCCCCTCCCAGAGAATTCTATCATGCGCCGGTTGCACCGAAGAGGTATGCCAGGGTCGGGGAATACTTAACCAAGGCGTACCGACGGAAAGAGTTCGGCCCTCGTGTGCGGCAGAAAAAGCGCTGCCATGAAATTGTCCATGTAGGACGGGTCTTCGGAGAGTTCCACGTTGGTCATGGCCCGGGCGATTTCCCGCGATTTCTCGAACAGTTTGCGGTCCAGCACGGCGAGGCGAGCCCCTTTGAGTGAAGAATTGCCGATAAAAGAAAACTTTTCCCTCGGGATGTCCGGCAGCAGTCCAATGGTGACAGCGTAATCCAGATTGATGAAGCTGCCGAAAGCGCCGGCTATGATGACCCTGTCCAGAGAGTGCACGTCGACCCCTATTTTATCCAACAAACAGGTGTACCCGGAAAACATCGCGGCTTTTGCCCGCAGGATGTTGTCCAGATCCACTTCCGTGAGAACGATATCCTGATTCAGTGCATTCTCCTCTGCCCGGCTGATTATGTATTCACGTCCGCTTCGACCCGCGCGAATCCTGTCCGTACTCACGTTTTCATTGTACTTGGCGTTCTGGTTCAGAATGCCGATCGTAAGCATTTGAGAAATGACGTTGATGATTCCGGAGCCGCAAATCCCCATTGCCGGCTTGCTTTCGATGGTCTTGATCATGGGCTCATACGTTTCCGGATCGATCAATATGCTTTCGATTGCCCCGGGAGCTGCCCTCATGCCGTATTCCAATCCGCCACCCTCGAAAGCCGGACCGGCCGAGCACGATGCCGTCATCATCAGATCGCGTTTTCCTGCAACGATTTCGCCGTTTGTCCCGATGTCAATGAATAGAGTCATTTCATCGGAATCCCACATCCCGTTCGCCAGCACTCCACTGACGATGTCCCCTCCCACATAGGAGGCAACACCCGGGAACACCTTGACGAATGCATGAGGTAGAAGATTGAGGCCCAGCGAGACCGCGGGAACAGACCCCACGTACTGAGCAGCCGGAACGTAGGGGGCCTCCCGGAGAAACTTCGGATACAGCGCCAGAAGCAGGTGCGTCATCACCGTATTACCCGCGGCCACCAGGTAACCGATGCTCTCGCGAGACATGCCCGTTTTTTGAAGGAGCTCATCGATTATTTCGTTCAGTCCTCTGACCACATGCCGTTGGAGCTTCTCCAAACCGTCTTTTTTCAATGCGAACACGATCCGGCTGATGACATCGTCTCCCATGGAAATTTGCGGGTTGTACCGGGATGCCCTCGCGAGTACCGTCCCTGCATCGATGTCGACCAGTTCCCCCCACAGCGAAGTGGTGCCTATGTCTACGGCAAGAGCTGTGGCCGGCTCATGCAGGTGGCCGGGTGCCATTCGGCCCAAGCGATAGATTTTGGCGTCCCTGTCGGGGCAAGGTACGTCTTCCAGTTCAAAGCACGCGGTAACGGTCCAGTTCTCCTTTCGCACGTTCTGGGGAAGATCCCGGAGAACGTCCAGGCTTGCAGTCACGGGAAAAACATCGTGATCCGTCTTCAAAGTGCGCAAGACTCTCTCGTAGTCACTGAGGTTGTCCTCGGGAGTGGGAACCGGTGGCTCCATAAGTACCCGAATTGTCATAGGGTTTATCTCGGGGATAACCGGAGATTCCATGGGTTTGGCGGTAGCCCGCATGCGTTGTGCCTCGTCCCGCGGGATGACCTTGCGCCCGAGTTTTGCTTTCGGAATTTCGACGACTACGTCTCCGGTTAGTCTTGATTGGCACGCCAGAACGTACCCTTCCGCTCTGGCCTCGGCCCGGATTTTTTCGATCTGCAGTATCTCGACCGAGCCTTCGGCCACTCGCACCTTGCACTGACCGCAGGCACCCGATCCCCCGCAGGCTGCCGGAATGAAGATGCCTGCTTCCAGCGCCACGTCCAACAGCAACTGGCCGACCTCAGCTTCTACGGTGATGTCATCGGGCAAAAAACGAATCCGAGCTTTTTCCAAAAGTCCCTCCGGAATGGAACCGATCAGACCGAGCGCACTGGCTTTCGGCGGTAAGCTATGGTATCTTATCACCGGGAATGAGCATTTCAAGATTTTCTGATACATTCTTTGGTTGTCGCCAATTCAGAGAAACCATGAGCTTGAACGTTTGTGAAATCTTCACCAGTATACAGGGCGAATCCTCTCACGCGGGATTACCGTGCACGTTCGTGAGACTTTCAGGGTGCAATCTGCGCTGTCGTTATTGCGACACGCGCTATGCCCAAGAGAAGAAAGGCGAAGACATGGGCCTGGATGCCATTCTTAGCCGAGTCGAACGTTGCGGTACCAACCTCGTAGAAATTACCGGCGGTGAGCCCCTGTTTCAGGACCAAACTCCGAGTCTTGTTGCAGCCCTTTTGAAACGAGGCCGGACGGTTCTCGTGGAAACGAACGGATCTCTGGATATCTCATTACTCCCGCCAGACAGTATTAGGATTATGGATATAAAATGTCCGTCCAGCGGAGAAAGTGGACGGGTCATGTGGGATAATCTCTGGAAATTGCGTCCTGAAGACGAAGTGAAATTTGTGGTTTCAGATCGTCATGATTACGAATGGGCTCTGGGCATCATTTCCGAACGTTTCGGCCATACGAAAACGAAGATTCTCTTTTCGGCCGTTTTCGGAGAATTACCGCCCGGAAAGCTGGTGACGTGGATGCTGGCAGACAAAGTCCAGGCACGGTTCCAACTTCAGATACATAAGTACATCTGGCCTCACGAGACCCGCGGCGTTTGACACTTTCCTCGCAGCTTCATGCCGAAATCTTTTTGTCTGCTTCAAACGTAACCAGTTCTTGCAGAACTTCGCTTGGCATTGCTTTTCGTACGTTCGGTGGCGGATTTCATAACCAAGAGAGATTGCTTCGTCGCTGCGCTCCTCGCAATGACAGGCCCAGGCAGTGTCATTGCGAGGAACGAAGCAATCTGCTCCGACAAAAATGTGCGACCTGATTTAAGAAAACCTGTACTTATTAAAGAGCGTCCTCGCCCCGATGTCACGAATTCGAAAGCTAAATGGTATTACTTGTCCATTCCTTTGAACAGTTCCTTCTTGCAGTAATCGACGAACTGCTTGACCTGCTCGCTATTCGCCCCGGAATCGTAGTACACGTAGAGTGGTTCCGAAATCGGATATGACGAATTTTTCATGGGATCTCCATCGGGAGTCACGGCCGGCGACTCGTTATCTTTCTTCACCGCTACCGCCTTGATCCGCACGCGTTCTGTTGCATAAAAAACCTCATTGAACGGCACAGCCGTAATTGATCCGGGCGTCGATGAAACCTCCAGAATGGCCTTCTTCGAGTTTTGTTCTCGTGACGAATTGCTTATGAAATTATCTCCTCTCAGGACCTGCTTTCTGAAAAATCTCAGCGGGCCGGAAGTCTCCTCCGGATAGAGCAGCACTGTGATGGGCTCGTCCAGTCCGCCTAGCTGACGCCAATTGGTGTACACACCGGTGAAAATCTTGTGCAGTTGGTCCATGCTCAGCTCAGAGATGGAATTGGCTGGATGGATGGCAACGCCGACCCCCGTCCATCCGAGTAATTCCCCCTGCAATTGAATACCTCTTACCGCCGCGAGGCGTTCCTCTTCGGGCGAAGCCGGCCGCGAAGAAAAAACAATTTCCACTTCTTTATTGAATAATTCTGCAAAGCCCGGCTCCGTTCCTGCGATCGCCGCAGTGTTGGCATTCGACCCGGGCTCTCCGGACGGTTCCGCGTCGATCTCGAGGTGCGGCAGAACCGGGATCCGTATTGACACGGCGTTGTTCCGGCCGCTTTGAGCCTGACCCGGAATCCCTGTAAGTACGAGAAGCATGGCAATACACACCATGGTTCTGAGCAATGGTCCTTCCTGCTTACACTTCATGAAAAGGTTCCCCCTCCTTGTGTACGAAACAATGGCAGGCTTCACGATCGAGCGGTTCACTTGCGTCAGTTGGACCGGAATGCGCGTTTCTTCCAGGAGAATCTCTGACTCTTAAAAGCCGTTCTCCTTCTTCAGGAACGTGCAGGTATCGAAAGACCGGCGACGAGAATTATGAAAGGATGCCGCTCTGCATTGCGATTCATCAGGAGGATTCCACCTCCGGTCGACTCCATATCCCCAATCCCCCACCTCGTCGATCTGCCTGTTTTTATGTTATGTTTGGGCCTTCATTTCGGACGCAACGGCCGCCAGCGCGGCTCGCTCAAGCCGTTTTTTCCTGCCGCTTCCCTCGAATGGTTTCGAACGTGTTGACATGCATGCCGCGGTGCTCGGCTCCTATGAGTTCACAGGGGAACCTCCATAAGAAAAAAGTCACTTCCGAGCAGTGAAACCGTGGAACAAAAGGAACGGTACATTGGAAAATGGCAC
This sequence comes from Desulfomonilaceae bacterium, assembly GCA_035319325.1. GTDB lineage: Bacteria > Desulfobacterota > Desulfomonilia > Desulfomonilales > Desulfomonilaceae > DATHCX01. Next base: position 2,142 of record DATHCX010000044.1, on the reverse strand, counting down.
GAGTACCTGCTGTCGTTAGAGTCAGAACGGTGATACATGTCAACACTTTGATTTAGTTCACGTGCACTTCGTCAACAGTCATGGCAAACTGCTTCATGTAATTGATGACCGAATAACGTGAAATCCCCAGCATACGAGCGGCCTTGGTTCTATTGCCTCCACTCCTGCGGAGGGCTTCCACCAGTAAAGAATGTTTCACCTGGCGGGAGACGGCGTTCAATGATTCTCCTTCCGGAAAGGACAGAGTCATGGACCAGGGTTTGCCTTTTGACTTCATTTCCAGAACGGAAGCATTTAGTCGTTTTCCTCCTGAAAGCATGATTGCGCGTTCGAGCACGTTTCGCAACTCCCTGATATTACCCGGCCAGTCATGCTTCGCGAGGGCTCGCATGAGCTGCGCGTCCGCAACGGGAACATAGGGGAGACCGATCTGCAAAGCCAAGTCCGACAGCAGTTCGCGAACTATTTGGGGCAGGTCTTCTGTCCGGTCGCGCAAAGCCGGAAGTTTAATGGAAAGCACGTTGAGCCTATAAAACAGATCTTTTCTGAAACGCCCTTGGGCCACGTCTTCTCTGAGATCCCTGTTCGTTGCTGCAAGAAGTCTCGCATTTACTCTGATGTGGCGCTCTCCTCCCACTCGCGTGAATTTTCGGGTATCCAGAAAAGTGAGCAGCTTCGCCTGAACCGGAGGAGGAAGTTCACCGATTTCATTGAGCAGCAAGGTTCCGCCTTCTGCCAGTTCCAGGAGTCCTCGTTTGCGTTTGTTGGCACCGGTGAATGCTCCGGCCTCATGGCCGAACAATTCGGATTCGGCGAGGTCGTGTGCCACTGAGGCGCAGTTGATGAAAAAATAGGGTCCAGTTGCTCGGCTTGAACGGCCATGAATGAACCGGGCAAAATAGTCCTTTCCCGTGCCACTCTCCCCGAGAAGCAGGACTATGCTGTCCGTTCTTGCAGAAATCAGAGCCATAGTGACAACGGAGCGCATCAATGCCGAGCGGTATTGGCCGGGATTTCCGTACATGTCCAATGGGTCGCGTTCGAAGGCTGCCGCCTGTCTCGTCTCTCGCTCCTCATTCATTTCGGCAATCTCGTAGCGTACGCCTCCGGAGGCCGTCTTATCGATTGCCGACAGCCCGCCTTCCTTTTCAATCACTGCCATGAGATTGCGATAATTGCTCTCTGCTTCCTTGAGATTTTCCCGTAGTTGGTTCTCAATCTTAATACGACGCCTGATTTCTGCTTCGAGACGTTTATTATCCTGCGTCAGCTGTGACGCCCGATCCTGGAGATTGTCTTCGACAACAACACTGCATCCTGTCGTGGGGCCAGCTGATTCATATTCATAAACCGCCAACTGCCTGACTGTGCCGTCGGTTCCTGGAATAGGCTGCATCTGCGCATCGAAAACTCTGTCGTCGAAGTCCTCTGCGGATCGCAATGTGTCAAGCCGGGGAAGGTCACTCACCATCAATGTTTGGTTTTGAAGCCCATCCTGGGGATCGCCGTGGCAGAATTCCCGGACCGAGCGGACAGTACCCAGTACGTTCTTTTTTTCGTCAAGAACGGGAGAATCTTTAATTACCGCGCTGAACAGGCCGTCCTTCGCCAATGGGTTCAGCAGGCGGCAGCAGAACCCGCTTTCGGCAGTACCGAAAGACGGGCGATCTTCTTCTTCGGAAAGGTTGGAGCCTCCACCCTGGGGTCCCAGGAGATGTTGGCTCACGAGGCAGTAGTTCTTGTGAAAAGTCTGATTCGCAAAAACCAGCCGGCCGGCACTATCGGTAACGACTATGCCTTCGGGAATCTGGTCGAGAGCGGCAGTCAACAGGTGCACTTGCTCGGAAACATCCTGAGAGCCCTGCGTACAAATGGATCGTGGTTCTTTTTTGCGCCGATCTGACATATCGGTGTCCCCCCAAAAACCAGCACTCGTCGCCCCCTTGCCTTCAGCAGGCGATATCATGTTTCTTGATGTGAACGTAGTTTATCACAATTCAAGCTTTGTGCAAAAAGGTTTTAGCGAGGTTTACGCGTGCAGAAAACGGAAATACCGGAATCGGACGTCACCCGGCCTCCGGAAACCGCCTTTCCGGCGTGTGTGGACACCGATCCAGAACACGGGGATTCCTTTGCCCGAAA
>DATHCX010000043.1:0-64833 GCA_035319325.1 Desulfomonilaceae bacterium | reverse complement strand
GGGAGGAGACATGTAGACCGGGGCACGGTTTTCTGGCAGGTTGCCTCCGAAATAGGCTGAATCGCAAGATAAAATGGCACATTGCTGGAGCGGTTTCCTTCACCCAGACATGGATATATGGTGAACAAAGCAGTGATGGATTGTCCAGGCGCTGATGAATTCTGCTTGGAACACCGACTCTTGACTCTCGTTTTTCGCGGGCGGCCTTGTGGCTGACTCGCCTCCCATGTACAGGTATCGGAGGCATTTGCTAAGGGTCCCAGAGCCTTACGGCCCGGATGTGCTTACCGGATGCATAAAGATCGAGAATTCATCCTAAGGAGGTGTCGAATGGCACAGCAGTACAAAGCGTTGATCGGCGGGGAGTGGGTCGATTCTTCAACCGGAGCACAGTTCGAGGTGCTTAACCCGGCAAACGGACAGGTCGTGGGAACGGCTCCCCTCTGCGGAAAGGCAGAGGTGGACAAAGCTGTGGAAGCTGCGCTGGAGGCGGCCCCCGGTTGGGCAGCCACACCGGTGGGACAGAGATCCAAAGTGCTCCTCAAAGCGGCTCAGCTTATCATGGCGCGCCAAGAGGAGCTGGCGATACTTGAGACCCAGCAGCAAGGCTCCCCCATCCGCAAGACAATGAATTTCGACGTTCCTCTGTGTGCGGAGCAGCTGGAGTACTTTGCAGGGGTTGCCAGATCCGTGACGGGGCAGACCCTTCCTGTGGGGCCGTGGTGTATGTCGGCCACGGTCAAGGAGCCTCTGGGGGTGGTTGGAATCATCACCCCATGGAACTTCCCCGCGCTTATGGTGGTTTGGAAGCTCGGTGCCGCGGTGGTTATGGGAAATGCATGCGTAGTCAAGCCGACCTCGGTTGCTCCTCTGACAACGCTTAAGCTCGGCGAGATTTTTCAAGAGGCCGGGGCCCCTGCAGGGGTGGTAAATGTCATAACCGGTCCCGGCAACACGGTGGGAGAAGCTCTGGTGAGCCACCCGGGAGTGCAAAAGATTGGGTTCACAGGAGACACCGCAACCGGAAAGCAGATCATGAACGTTGCCAGTGCGCACGTCAAACAGGTGGGACTCGAACTGGGCGGGAAAAACGCTTTCGTCGTGCTTGCCGATGCTGATGTGGATGCTGCAGTACAGGGCGCCGTTTTCGCTGGTTTTTTCAATTCCGGCCAGGTCTGTGCGGCAGCCAGCAGATTCTTCGTCCACAAATCCCTGTACGAGGAGTTCTGCGGGAAATTCGTCGCAGAAGTGAGTAAGCTGAGGTACGGTGACCCCATGAACCCGGAGACGGTCCTTGGTCCGGTAGCCTACATGGAGCACCGGGACAAGATCGAATCTTACATTGAAACGACGAAACGGGATGGAGCCAGGCTCCTTCTGGGTGGAGAACGGTCGAACATTCCCGAGATCCGTGATGGAGCGTTTGTGGGTCCGACCATTTTCGCTGATTGCACGCCTGATATGAAGATCATGCAAGACGAGATCTTTGGTCCTGTAGTTGCGGTGACGCCCTTTGATTCTACGGAAGAGGCTATAGCCGGCGTCAATTCATCTCCGTATGGATTGTGTGCTTCGCTGTGGACCAAAAACGTGTCCGGCGGATTGGCTCTGGCCGGCCAAATCAAGACCGGAACAGTGTGGATCAACGAGCACCTGATGATCTTCTGCGAGACTCCTTGGGGTGGTTGCAAGCAATCCGGTTGGGGAAAAGACCTCTCGACGATGGTATTGGAGGAATACGTTATGACCAAACACATCTACGTGGATCTTACCGGTCAGCCCGAAAAGCCATGGTACGCCATTCTCAAGTAGCCTCGATGCGTAAGAGTACAGGGAGTTTCCGATAAGCAACATACGTCCAGCGGGGAGTCGGTTAACAGACAGCAAGGATGCTCTACTCCCTGCTCGAGACTATATTAAGACACATATGGGGATTCTCAAAAGTAATGCCGGTTTTGATTACGCGAAAAGATTGCAGGATTGTCATTGCGAGGGCAAAGCCCGAAGCAATCTCCAACCGACAAAAACTGAGATTGCTTCGTCGCTCCACTCCTCGCAATGACATGATTGGACCACCGGCATGCGGGTCAGAATCGTGAGAAATCCGATAGAATTTTCGATAACTACTATAAGCTCTGATACCGTTTCGTTTTCATGTACGTGACATCGAGGGAGGAACTTCTTGCAAGACGTTCCTCTCCGAACCCCACCCCACGAACTTATTCGACGGCGCATTTGTATTACGGAAGTCTGCAACGCTTCTTGATCCGGAATTCCTCCCCAGAAATCACTTATACGGATTCGCTTTTTTACAGGCAACTCGATTCCGGGCACAGGCTGGGGGCACTCCTTCGCTGCGGACGACGCAGAGCCGTCTCATCACTTCGCTCAGGAGAGCCCCCAGCCCGGGAATCTTATAAATCTTGTAGCGAATGCGTATCACATTCAAGGCAAGTATTTGTCTAGACCGATGTGGCGGTGCAGTTGAACAAAATCGTTGTACGACAATTCGTTCATCAATCGGCCATACGCGATGGCTTCAAACGGCAGAGCGTATCTTTCCAATCCGGGTTCGGTGCAAGTCTCGCACTCGGTAAATGTTCCGCACTGCCTGCGGAATCCCCTGGCTTTACTGGACTGCACGAGGTCGCCGAGACTGCTTCGTTGGATATTCCCCAGGCAACAATCGGTCAGAGGGCACGGATACACGTCACCGGTACTTCGTACGAAAAAGTAGTTGAATCCGGCAGTACAGGGTTTGGTGACTCTACCCTTTTCAAACAGGTCCATCAGGACCTTGCGATGGTACCCCCCACGGAATAGATCTGAGGAACAGAACATCGCAAGGTCGTCCAGGTTTTCTTTTGTGAACACGAGGTCGTCCGCACGGTCCAGGTTGCCATACCGGACCCCGGTGAGAATTCGTGGAGAAATGATGGTGAACAACCCCCGTTCTTGTGCGAAAATGGCTATGTCCTCCAGATGGCCGACATTTTTAGGGATGATGGTGGTTTTGACACCGATTACAAGGTTAGGAAATGTATTTCGCAACCTGCAGAGGCCTTCAATCGTTTCCAGAACCTTTGGCCAGGCGCCCGGTACCCCACGGATGTTGTCATGCAGTTCGCCGATTGCATCCAGGGCGACGGCAAACACCATATCGATGTGACTTCTATTGAGGTGTCCTGCCATGACGTCGGCCCCTTTCAGGATGCGTTGCGTCAGGAGACCGTTTGTGGTAACTGCCACGGTTCGCAATTTGGGATACCGATCTCGTTTGCTCCGTGAAATTGCTTCCACGAGATTGACGATATCGTTTCTCAAGAACGGTTCGCCGCCGGTGATGTCTATTTCTCGAAGTTGCTTCAGTTCACTCGACGCGAGGAGTTTCAACCACTCGGAAAGGGGCAGGTCTTCAACCGTGTCAGGAATCTTCCATATATTACACATCGTGCATCTCGCGATGCATCGATGAGTGATTTCCAGAGACAGGGCCTGAATCGGGCAGCTTGCACCGGTTAGTCGGGACATACGATAGCGGAGACCGTTTCGTGCCAACCTGAGCAAAAGTGGCAGGCGACTCATTGCGAACCTCGCTTGGGTGAACCCGGAGCAGGGACTTTCCGACGACTGCCGTATACGGACAGCCGTGGAAAGACGGGCAAGAAGAACTTTTGTTTGAAACAGCCGCACCACACTCCCGACTGATAGGAAATTTGCTCCAAAGAAAACAGCCCCAAGAAATACAGAAGATTGATCTGTGGTTTTCTAAGCGAGAACTCTACTACTCCCACTCCGACATGTGCCAGCCATATTGCCGCGGCTGCAACCGGGAAGGCAGGCGCCAGGAAGGTCGCGACGATGAGATAGTACCGGGAGATAAACGAGCAAACCCGGTACACGAAGCTCAAATAGCTGCGAAACACTGCCAGGAGCGTCAGTGTTACCGAAATCCTGATTCCCAAATCGCGTGCGCTTCGCCGTCTCGTAAGGGTGTCGCCGAGAACCGTCCCCGCGGCAAGGATGCTTGCCATGGGCGCTGCGAGGAATGCCACACTCAACAACAGCCAAAAGCACACCGCGGCAGGCATGAGAGCGAACGTCTTTCTCCTCTCCGGATGAAGAGCCTGCAACAGCGGTTCGCTTGTCCCGTATTCAAACCGTCGCAGGCAAAATGGTACCAGCTGGTTTCTGTGCCGGTGCAACACTCTGGCGGAGGGCCGAAACTCAATTGACCGGTTGCTGTCCATTATCCGCCAACAGAAGTCCACATCTTCTCCCACGTCCAGATCTTCGTTAAATCCTCCTAGTTTAAGAAAAAGGTCGCGGCGCACCGCAAAATTGCAGGATGGAACGTAAAAGAACCTGCTTCTCAGCGAAGAATCGGTGCAACGGATTTCAACGTGAAGTGGCGACTTAACTTTTTCGTAACGGTTGAGAGGCCCGTTGTCATCGTACGAATCTACCAATCCTCCAGCTGCTCCGACTTGCGGATCCCCGAAGACCGATACGATCTCCAAAAGCCACTTGGAGTCCACGACACAGTCTGAATCCAAAAAGAGCAGTATTAGGCCTTTTGCATGCCTTTCACCGCGATTGCGGCACGCTGACGCTCCCTGCCGCTCACTCATGCGCTCCAGGATTACGGGAAAATGGGTGACCACATCGGCGGTTTCATCCTCGGAAGCATCGTCCACCACGACGATCTCGAGCTTCTCGGTAGGGTACTCGACTTTCAGAAGCGACTCGAGACATCGCTTGATGTCCGCGGGCCTGTTGCGGACCGGGATTACTACTGAAACCGTGGGTAGTGGTTGGTGCAGTGCCAGGCCGCTGCTCTCGAGAAAACCCATCTTTTCCAATCGATAAAGGAAGTGGTCCAACGAGGTCTCATCGACAGAAGGCAGGAGTGCGACCAGGCTTTCCGGAGATTGAGGTCCCTCGTTTTCAAGCCGGCGGAGGATGGAAGCAAAGCTTTCCGCCAATCGAGCCGCCTTGAGCGGGTATGTCCGCAGCAGGAAGCAGTGCTGTTCACCTTCCACAAGCCGTACACCCGAAGCCAGCCTGTACGTTCGGCCCTGCAATCGACTTTGTATGTACTCCTTTTTGGGCCTCTCCGTGCAGCCTTCGATGTCGAGAGTTTGTGGAAACATTACAAGAGACCTTCGTCCTTGAGGAATTGAATCATGCTGCGTGCAAGGTCTTCGGGCCCCTCTTCCAGCAGGGTCCCCTTTTTTTGCGCATCGTCTCGGGACAGGAGCAGTCTGATGCGCTCCACAGCAGGAAGCTCGCTGTCGGGAATGGGAATCCATTTCGGTCGAGGCTTGGGCTCTGTAACCCGACCGAGCCTCAGAAACGGGACAACCTCGGATCCTTCGAGACCCAACTCATTTCCGTTCCAGGTGATGATTTCTTTATCGGCCGCTTTCAGCACCTCCCGGTAGCTCGGATAACGAGGCTCGCACAAGGTCCTCTCCACAGCGACAACAGCGGGCAACGTGCATTCCAGTTCCTGAAACCGGCCTCTGCCCAAACTGCGCCGGACGATCATCGTTTTCGAATGCTGGGATACGTTCATACGCACGACCGATGAAAGGTAGGGGTAATCGAGGTTTGAGGCCAAATAGCACCCCACTTGCCCCTGAGCCAGATCAAGAGAACGGGCGCCACACAGTACTATGTCAGCCGAAAGTTTTCGAACGGCTTTGCTTAGAACAAGAGCCGTAGTTCGGGCATCCATAAGACCCCATTCCGGGTCGTGCAGGCGTACGAACGTGTCCGCACCAATAGCCAGGGCCCGCCGAGCCTCCTTCTCAAAGAACTCCCCACCGGCCGACAGAATCCATACTTCGCCTCCCACCGCATCGCTCAGCTGTACGGCCCTTTCTAGGGCCACCTCGTCCAGAGGGTTATTGAGACGAACAATATCGTGAGCGGCCACAAAGTTTTCGTCAGGACGATTTCCGGTCCTGGCATAGAGAAAGCTCACCTGTTTCAAACAAACTGCGATCCTCATCGGAATGATCTCATAGTGATTCGCTTTCGACTGGGTGATCCAGGGAGACCCTTCCACTTTGTCTCCCCGGGAAAAGCCGGACCCCGCAACTCCCGCACGATCAGCGGGTTGCCAACTCCACGATCTCGATCACGTCCAGAACTCTTTGTGGTCCGGAATGCACTTCGGTCAAGCCGTCCTCGAGCATAGCCACACAATAGGGGCAGGACGTGCTGACCACCTCCGCCTCAGTTTCAGCGCACTGTTTGGCCCTGAGCACGTTAATTCGACTCCCCGTTTCATGAAGCCATATTCTGCCGCCACCCGCGCCGCAGCAAAAAGTTTCGTCACCGGTGCTGGGCATTTCTTTTAGCCGAGAATGGCATACAAGTTCGAGTATGGCCCTTGGGAAATGAGCGAGGCTGTTGACGCGCGAAAGATAGCACGGATCGTGGTACGTGAACTGTCCGCTGAACAGCCTCTTGGGCTTCAAGCGGCCGGTGTGGAGGAGCGATGCAGCCCATTCAACTGCGTGGAGTACGGTGAAGCGCGCTCCGAAGTCACGATATTCGTGAGCGAAAGTGTTGAAGCAATGAGGGCATAGCGTAACAATGCTCTTCACTCCAAGTTCTTTGAAGCGTTCCATGTTTCTTCGAGCTAATTGCTGGAAAAGAGCTTCCTCTCCGAGTCGCCGAGCTGGGTCGCCACAGCACGTTTCTTGGCTGCCGAGAATCGCCATTCGTTGCCCGGCCCTCCCGGCAAGCGTCATGAAAGCCGTGGCCACCTCGCGGGCCCGGGGATGGAACGAAGCCTGACAACCCACCCAGAAAAGCTGCCCCTCTTTCTCCCCGCTCTCAAAAAGATTCTTTTCGAGGCTATTTGCCCACATTGTCCTTGAAGCAGGACCATATCCGTACGGATCGCCGTACACGTCGAGGTTTCTCAGAGGTTTGATTGCTTCCTGCGGGACTTTGCCCTGCTCAAGCACCAGTCCGCGGCGCAAATTCATCAGCTTGCCCACATGTTCCACCCCGACCGGACAGGAATTCTGGCACGCGTGACAACTTGTGCATGCCCATATCTCTTCTTCGGAGACGTATCTCGACAGAAGCTCCCCTCGCGATGCGCCGCCGTTTCGCCTCATTTCCAGAGCGCATGTGCGGATCTCTTGAATGATCTTCATGGGGCTCAGTGGCTTTTGAGATGCGTATGCGGGGCAGGAATCCCGGCACTGCCCACAAGCAACACATGCGTCTGCGTCCAGGAGGTCTTTCCAGGTCAGGTCTTCTGCAGCCGTTATTCCGAGTGCCTCCTCAGAATTCATACGGCAAGGCTCCAGTTTCCCGGCAGGCCCCAAATCACGAAAAAACAAGTTGAGTGGCGCAGTGACGATGTGACGCAACGGGCTGAACGGCATCGCGGCCAACAGGGCAAAAACCAGTCCGAAGTGAACATACCAGGTTATCGCTATCGCCACTGGAGAGGGAGGCAAGACCAAGGCCAGTGCCCACCCGACCGGATGGCGCCAGACGTCGGATTCCGGCGCGATGGAGATTCGGAATCCTTCTGTCAGAAAGCCGGTGAACACTATAAGAACGAGCATGACAAGCACCGCCAATCCCGCAAATCCTGTGGAAGGAGACGCGGGAAGGGGTTGAAACCGCCTCACCAGTGCATAGACAACTCCAGCCAAAAGAGCGAGCCCCACAACTTCCAGGAAAAGAGATGCCAACCCTGCTGCAAATTCTGGAACAGGAGGATCGAATTGAACGGCCAGTATGATCAAGCCAGGTACCAGCACGCCCAGGAATACAAAATAATGGCTGAATCCGACACCGGGGCGACGAAAAACCCTTCGTTGCCCCACGGTAGCCCAAAACAGAGCAACAAGCCTCTGCCCGGGATTGTCCCACCGGGCGAGCGGCCTGCCCGATCTCCAAAAAAAGAAACGATTCACCCAGCCCCAAAAGAATACTACCGTGCAACATCCAAGAAATGCGGGGTATGCCAAAGACCAAATGGTTGAGGAACTGGACGCCGTCTGGGATTTGGTAGGGTGTGGTGCACCTATGTAAAAGCGGGAGCCCGGCCCGGAGTTGTGACATTTCGTACACAAAACGCCAGCCTGGGGATTCAACTCACGATGGGCGACCTTCCTAAAATGACAGGCAAGACACTGGTATCTCGAATATGGTCTGCTCACATCCGCTTTTCCGTGAGCTCTGATACGAAAAGCCGATAGAGACTCCACCCAGGACCCGGAGGCTGTCTGCTCCGGATGGCATGTACCGCACGTCGTTGCCAGTCGGTTCGCATGGAGTGTCGAGCCAGGATCTCCGGAAGGGAGCACGTTGTGCCCGCCGTGACAGGCCGAACATGGGACCGGTGGGCCCATTCCCGTGGGGTGGCGGTTGTCTTGTGAATGGCAGTCGCCACAGGTGGCGGTCGAAACGGTTTGGCTGCCCTGATGCGCTTCAGCTGCAGCGGTCGGATGACAGGACAAGCACGAAACCTGTTCGCCATGAACCGAGGATCGAAGGGTGCTGATAGCAATTTCAAGATTGCTCTTGCCGCTCCCGCGCAGATGACAGGCGAGGCATGCCTCGTCACCTTCAGCCGCACGGGCAACCAAGCTACACAACGACACGGTCGCGAGGACACACGCCAGGCAGAAGCACCTCCAACTCATGAGCGCTTCTCCTTGACGTGGGAAGCGTCTTGGTCGTCTTGTGCGAGCAGCCTTAGCAATTGAGCGAGCACATCTTTTCCGTTTCCCACCAGGCCCAGATCGGAAAACCGGAATATTCGAGCCTGGGGATCCTTGTTGATTGCTACTATCGTCTGAGCTTCCTCCATGCCTATGGTGAACTCGTTTGCTCCCGAAATTCCCCATGCGACGAGAAGCCTTGGAGAAACCGTTGTTCCGGTCTGTCCGATCTGGCGTTCGAACGGCAACAGACCCGAGTCTACCATCGGCCTCGTCCCTGCCATAGCCCCGCGAAGGAGGCTTTTGAGTTCATCCAATTGCGGTAAGTCCTCAGGGTCCATTCCTCGGCCGAACGCAATGACCGTTTCCGCCTCTCCGAGAGATACGGCTTCGGGATCTTCCTCAATCACTCGCAGCAACTTCACTCGATCGGACTTGGGAGCTGAAATAGGATGAACTTGAACCAACTCTGCACTTCGATCGGGCTCCGGTCGATAGCGGCTCAGGGCTTCGGGATCCCAACAGATCACAGCGAAACGCCGGTTGGATAGTAATGCATGCTGGTACAGTCTGCCCCCTTGAATGGATTGCACGACCGACATGCCGGCTGTGGAACCCCGTTGAATGCCGGTGCAATTCGAGACGAGAGGTGCATGGAGCTCTACGGCTACACGGGGAGCAAGATCGGCCGCCCACGAGCTTCCCGCAAATGCGACCACCGGAACATTGATTCCTCGCACCAGTACGGCCACGGCTTGTGCCACAGATTCAGGCAGGCAGGAGTTTGGATCAGAGGGACAACTGTACACAGTGCCCGCGCCGAATTGCCCCAAAATAGAACCGGGATTGTCCGCCGGCCCGAATACCATGGCGCTCACTGCGTCCGTGGTGCGCGACAGCGGGTCACAATTTCGGTAGTGTGCCACCAGAGCCGCCGAGGCAGGGACGACCTGACCTCCCCGAGTCTCGCAGACGACAAGGACGCCGTTGGCGTCCAGCGATCTCTCCTCATGCACCTTCCCGGCCGTCATATCGTTCTTCCGATCATCTGGCCTTCCAGTATGGCTGAATCGAGCTTGCGAGGGGCAACGCAGTCCCCGATTCGGTACAGCTCTTTCACTTTCCCTCGAAGTGAAAAATAGAGACGATCCAGGGACTGATTTCTTACTGCCAAGACTATGTTGTCGTGGTCAATAAACTCGACAAGTTCGCCTGAATACACCTGCACACATTTGATGACCGTTCCTTGGATTTCCAGGACAGCCACATCGCTGGTGAAGGTGACGTTCTTGAGCGCCAGGCGTCGCCGCGACAAGTGAAAATCCTGCAAAGGACCGAGGATCCCTCCAATAGAGAGGGCCGGTGTGAGAATGTGGACTTTCTTTCCTTTGTCCGCCAGGAATTCAGCAGTGGCGTTGCAGCCGTGGTGCCCGTCCATATCTACGATGACCACCCTTTCGCCCAGCTGCACCTCTTCATTGAGGACCTGCCAAAGGTTTACTGCCCCGGGAAGCCCGTATTCGCCGGGAAAGGGCTTCTCAGGGGGCATTGAACCCGTGGCCACCACTACAGCGTCGGGATGTTGGTCCAGGACCATTGATTCGGTTGCCTCCGTCTGGAGCCTCATGTCAATGTTCCCGAGCTTCGTAACCTGACCGATCAGCCATCGGCTAACTCCTTCTATTTCCGACCGACCGGCCGCCTTGCTCGCTATGAGGTTTTGGCCACCCGGTTTTACCCCTTTCTCGAACAGAATCACCGAGTGGCCTCGTAATGCCAGCACTCGTGCCGCCTCCAGGCCGGCAGGCCCAGCCCCCACGACCACAACCTTCTTGGCGCAATCCGCGGGTGCCAGGGTGCCGCTCCCGAGTTCCCTTTCCCGTCCAACCGCCGGGTTCTGAATGCAACTCAAGCCGTGGCCCAGCCCCATGCGACCGATACACCCCTGATTGTCCGCAACACAATGTCTTATGTCACTCGCACGGCCCTCGCGGGCCTTGTTAGGCAGCTCGGGATCACAAATCAAAGCCCGTACCATTCCGATCATGTCCGCGTGACCGTCCGCCAGTATCCGTTCGGCAAGATGGGGATCGTTGATCCGGTTCGTCGCGAAGACGGGCAGCGTAACGCTTCTTTTTATTGTGGAGGCAAGGGGAACGGTGTAAGCCAGAGGTATGTGCATGGAACCTTCTACCAGGTAAAGGTTGTAAAAGGTCGCGATGCTCAAATCCACGAAGTCTATGACCCCTGTGGCTTCGAGTCTTTTGGCTATCTCAGCCGCATCTTTGAGGGTGAGCCCGCCGCGGGGGTGCATTTCGTCGGCGTTCAGCCGCACTCCCAGGGTGAAATCGGTCCCCGTTGCTCTTTTCACTGCTTCAAGTACTTCTCGACAAAAACGAAGCCTGCCGTCGAGGTCGCCGCCGTATTCGTCTTCCCTGCGATTCGTGAGCGGCGAGAGGAACTGCCTGATGAGCGAGCTGTGCCCTATCTGAATCTCAATTCCGTCAAAGCCGCCTTCGCGACAGTGCTCAGCAGCTCGGGCGAAAGAGTTTATACAGTCCTCGATCTCTTCCGGTTCCATCTCCTTTGACCATTCACGAAATATGGGATCGAATGTCTGTGAAGGTCCCCACACGGCCTGCCGTGTGAAACTCCCATCGCCCTGGGTTCCGTTATGGTTGAGCTGGGCAAAAATTTTGGTTTCGTACCGGTGGATCGTTTGAGTAAGCTGTTTGAAGCCGGGAACAACATCAGGGGCAAAAGCGAAAACCAGCTCTTCGTACGGATGATCCGAGGCATGAACCGAAAGCTCTTCGGTTATAATGAGACCTGCTCCGCCTCTGGCCCTCTCCCGGTAATAGCTGACATGCCTTTCGCTTATTTTGTTGTTCTCGCCAAAATTGGTCAAGTGTGCGGAAAAGCTGATTCTATTCGCGACCACCGCGGAACCCATTCGGAGAGGCGAGAACAAGAACTTGAATTCAGGCATGCAATGGTCTCCGCTGTGTGGATGTTTCAGATGGCTTGCGCAATTCTGTATCCGTCCATAATAGCCGAGTCGATTCTTCGAGGCGCAACGCAGTCACCGGCTTTGAAGAGGGCAGGTATACTGCCTTTCAATTCCCGGTAAAGCCTGTCATCGGAGACATTTCCAAGCGCCAAAACGATGGTGTCGTACTCTCCTGTTTCAGAAATCCTTTCCGTGAACTTATCGGCCACTATGACGCGAGTGTCCCGGATCTCCAGGACTACGGTATCAGGAATAAACCGGACGCCTTTCTGTAGCAATCTCTGCCGGATCACGTACAGGTCGCCGATCGGAGCCAGATCCAAGCCCACAAACGATTCGCCGGTCATGACGTCCACTTTTCTGCCTTGGTCTGCCAGGAACTCAACGGCGGAAAGAGCCCTGTAATGTCCCTCTTCATCTACAAGCAACACCTTTTCGCCGATTGGACACGTCCCTCTAAGCACGTCCCACACATTCAAAACACGTGGTGGGCCGTAGTTTCCTTTCAAGGGACGCGGATCAGGATATGATCCCGTCGCGACGATCACCACGTCAGGAGATAAATCTACCGCAGCAGCGGCATCCAGAGGAGATCGGGTGAAAACAGGGACGTGGAGCTTTTCCAAACGTCTGGTAAGATTCTCGATCACGCCCCAAATTTCACTTCGGCCGGGACCCAGCCTTGCGAGCCGCAGTTGCCCGCCTGGTGCTTCTTCTTTCTCGTGGACCGTAACATGATGCCCTCGTTTGGCCGCTGTCAGGGCTGCCTTGAGACCCGCCGGCCCGGCGCCGACAACAATGACACGCTTGCTCGGGTTGCGAGCCGAGCTGCAACCACGGTACACCAAAGTCTCTCTTCCTGCTTGCGGATTTTGAATGCACGAGATCGGTTTTATTCGAGCTGTCCTGCCCACACAGTTCTGATTGTCCGAGACGCAGTAAACGATGTCGTCGATGCTGCCGTCATTCAATTTCCGCGGAAGCCATGGATCGCATATCAGGGGCCTGATCCAACCTATGACATCCGCTTTACCCTTTTGCAGCACCTCTTCAGCATGCTCCGGCATGGGCATTCTGTTCCCGGCAAAGACAGGCACGGAGACAGCCTGCTTCAGTGCGGACACCTTGTCCAAAGCCGGGGCCATGGGGTGGTGCATGGATGCCTGGGCCAGATACAGGTTGTAATAGGTGCCGATGGTCGTGTTGAAAAAGTCCACCAAACCCAGCGATTCCAATTCCCTGGCAGCATTGAGGGCTTCCTCCAGCGCGATGGCATTCCAGAACACTTCGTCCAGACAAAGCCTGATTCCCACGGGAAAGCCCGTTCCTACAGCTTGTTTCACGGCTTGGATCACTTCGACCGTGAGCTTCATTCTGCCTTCAAGACTGCCCCCGTAGCAGTCTTCTCGGTGATTGGTGAGCGGCGAGAGAAACTGTCGCAGAAGACTCTCTTCACCCACATCTATCTCAATCCCGTCAAATCCCGCTCGTTGCAAGCTAGTTGCTGCTTGAACAAATGACGCGACGAGTTCTTCGCATTCGCCGGGCTCCATGGCCTTGCACATTTCGCCGTGTACTATATCGGCCGTAGGCTCCGGCCCCCAGATCGGCAATCTGCTTATTACGCCGTGACTTTGAAAACCCCGGTGGGTGAGGTGTGCGAACACCAGTGAATCCTGCTCATGAATCTGCCCGGCCAGCCTTTCGAGCCATGGTGTCGCGCCACTGTGATGCAGGTGAATCATTTTCTCGTAGGGTTGATCATTCGGATGAATGCTGAATTCACCGACGATAACGAGGCCGCAACCGCCTCTGGCTCTCTCGGAATAATAGGCGATCAGCGCATCACTAATTGTGCCTTTTCCTGCCAGATTGGTTCGATGGGCGCAAAAGGCAATCCGATTCCTGATGCGGGCGCTCCCTAGATTCAAGGGGGACAACAGCGTCTCAAACGGCATGCCCTGGGCCTCGCAAATTTTGTAGGCTTTGGCACTGCACCAGGCATTCCGGATCGGCCAACCCCAATTCGCCATAGCTATGGTATGCCACCGCCGGACAGCCGCCTCTACAGGCCTCAAACCGGAAGCACGCCTCGCATGATCTGACGTCCATCTGACGGAATGTGGCGAAAATGTCAGAATTCAGCCAAATTTCGCGCAGAGAGCGGTGGCGTACGTTACCGGCAAGAAATTCCTGCTCTTGCAGGAATGCACAGGGATAGACAGATCCGTCCGGGGAGAGGCAGCAGGTCATCTTTGCGGCTCCACACATGTCAAGGCCCATGTTGCGCCTCTTTTCTGATGTCAGGCTGAAGAAAGAGTCGCCGGTCAGCACCTGGCGGTGTTGATTCAACCAGTGAGAAAACCACTCAAGCTGATCTTTGTCCGGGGCCAGTTCCTCCCGGCTGTCCTTGCCTCTGCCGGAGGGACGAAACCTGCTGATTCTCAGGTTCGCACCAACTTCTCGTGCCATAGCATTGAGCGTGTCGATTTGAGGAAAGCTCCATTTGGTGAGAACAGTATTTATGCTGAAGGCGATCCCTTGCATGGCCAGGTTTTCTATGGCCTTACGTATCTGCCTGTACGTACCTTCCCCGCGGATCCGATCGTTTGTGGCCTCGTCCGCTCCATCCAGGCTGACCTGCAAGTACAGTCCTTCTATCTGGGCTAGTTTTTTGCACGCTTCCTTGTGGAGCACGGTCCCGTTGGTGCTGACGCACGAGACTATGCCAAGCCGGTCGGCAGCGCCCAGGATCTGAAAGATGTCGGGCCTCAGAAAAGGCTCGCCTCCTCCGAGATTGATTTGGAATACGTGAAGCTGTGCAAGTTCGGTCAAAACGTCGAGAGCCTCCTGGGTGGACAGCTCGTTCTGCAACGGATCTCCCGCGGCCGACAGACAGTGTCTGCACTTCAGATTGCACCGCAGCGAAACTTCCCACGTCAGGTTGACGGGCGCTGAGAGTCCTTCACGTGCCAGCCTTGCAAGCACACACCACTCCTTTTCTTTCCAGACCGGCCAGCGCTTTTTCCAGCGCCTTGGAGGTCTCCCAGGGAAAGCTTCTGGCCGTGGACCATTGAGCCACACTTTGTTTTGACACAAAGAATTGCGGAGTAAGCAGGTTACCCGATGAGAGGAAATAGAGGCGTGGCCCCGCGCGATGGTAAAAAAGTAGTCCTGAGCGCTCTTTTCTCACCCGTACACCCGGGGCCAGGATGTAAGCAGATGCCGGTGCCTCCTGCGACTCAGTAGACTCCACAAATTCCATCTATCGCGACCTCTTCCAAATCGATCTCAGTTACACGCAGGTCGGTGTCTTGCTGATTTTCTCTGTTGCGGTCGGGGTTATCGGTCTGCACGACTGTTTTCGTCTCTTCCATCAGTTTCAGCGACCCTCCTATGTTTCGAACGGGTTATGGATGGGAATTGAATAGCCCCTGGATTCGGGGCTCCTTCAGGAAGGCCCTTTCTCTCAAGGCCCCCCTGAATTTCCGTACGGTGTCTTGCCGACTCCCATGGCGAAAAACGCCTCAACGAAGCATGAAAACCGAACAGTTGGACTGCCTATATGCTGCGCATCAGGAATGCGACTACCAGCCAGGTGTCCCCTTCGCTTCGGACAGCGTCGCTGCGAGGACAACCTGACTGACTGCGGACGGAAAGCACCATTTTCAATGCGCAGCAATGTAGTCGGCATTTCTTACCGGACTTCAGAGTGACGGCGGACAGGCGCCACCCCTTTGCCGGGATGTCCGAGAAAAATCTCGCCCGCCGCAAGCGAGAAAACGTGCTTCTCTCCGGAGATCCCATTCGGGCGGCGTCCGAAGGTCCTGCCTGCTGGAAAGGGTATTCGCGTCAATCCCACTTGCAGACCCAGCGACCTTTTATTTCACGGCGCTCCATGGCGTCTATCACGTCATTGATTTCTTCCAGTTTGAAGTATTTGCTGATCAGTTTGTCGAGTTTAAGCTCACCCGTAGCGGCAAGGTCAGCAAGTCTCGGAATTTCGATTTCTGTGCTGATGTTGCCGTACAACGTCCCGATGATCGCTTTTTCGTGTAGCGGCAGAAGCATGAGCGGCAGGGCCGTGTCAGCGTCGTGGGGCGTAATTCCCGGGATGACCAACCGTCCGCCTATCTTGGTGGTCCACCACGCCTGGACGATGGCACCCGGGTCGCCGATTGCCTCGAACGCGTAGTCGAGCCCGCCGGGGGCTATCTGTTCGTTTATAATGGGCACCGGGTCATCCTTGCTATTGTTTATGAAGTGAGTCGCACCGAATTCTCTGGCCAGGTTCTCTTTGCTGCCCTCTAAATCCACCGCAATGATCGGATCTGCGAGCCTCATCTTGGCCGCTCGGATAATATTGAGGCCGACGCCACCCATGCCCCAAACAGCTACCGACTCTCCGGGATGAACCTTCGCAACGTTGTAAACCGAGCCCCAGCCGGTGGGTACGCAGCAGCCGAGGAAACACGCCCAATCCAGCGGCAAGTCTTTCTGGAGCTTTATAGCACCTTGCGCGGGCACCACACTGTAATTTGCGAACCCGGACACGAAATTGCCGTGAAGTACCTTGTCTCCATTGGCGTCCGTGAGTCTTGTGGTACCGTCCAGGAGCAAACCTTTCAGGAACGGCTCGAAATGGCCCTGGCAGATGTAACCTTTACCCTGGAGACAACTGGGGCACTTGCCGCATGGAATCATCCATGTGGTGACCACATGGTCTCCGGGTGCGACATGTGTCACCCCAGGACCAACCTCTTGAACCACTCCGGAGGCCTCATGACCTATGACAAACGGCATGTCAATGGGAATTTCTCCCTTCACCAGGTGGTAGTCCGAGTGGCACCAGCCTGTGTACGCGAACTTGACCAGAATCTCGTTCGCTTTCGGTGGAGCAAGTTCCAGCTCTTCAATCGACAAAGGCTTGTTCGCTTCTCGACAAACGGCTGCTCGAATCTTCATCCCTTGAGCTCCTTTCGGGTTGTGTTGGGAGACCGTGATAATGGGCTACGCCTTTGGCTCCGCTATCATTAGGGTTCACTCTTGAAAAGACTCGCTTTGAAGGCACGCTCTAGCGCTTGTCTCTCGATCGACAGGATCGATGTGCCTGCGAATAACCTCAATTGGAATTACTTGGTAGTCCTTGCATTTCTATGGTCTTTGGACCGGCGCCTGGCAGCCGGGTGGTTCCTTTGATCCTGAAAAGGGCCCGTATGATCCGCCGCACGACCCGTATGAAGCAAAACCGTCGTCATGCTGTCGTTAAGCTTATGAAAAAGTCTGCTTTTTTCTTTTTTTCACTATACTTCACCGCGCGGCGCCACGTCAATCAAAATCTCTGGAGAGCAAAGAGAACCCCCAAATCGCCTCCCGCTCGTTCTCGACCATGACCGCCCTTCCGGAGCGGAACAGAGCGTCATCTTGGTGTCCCTACCGAGAATGAGCGGGTGGATATCTCCCGTCAAAAAGCCTCATGTTCAGCTCCTTCATCCTTCCTAAAATATACCCTGAAAAGTATTCTGGCACCCTGCTTTTCAAAGGTTTTAGTCGGAATAAGCTGAGTAGCATCTGGAATGTCCCTTCAAGCCTCCTTCCAGATACTCCTTGTATACGTCGGAACCGGCATGTTTCAACGGAAAATGCCCATGCGAGCTAGTGGTAAAAGTTCTTGAGGTGGGGTTCGGGGAGGAACCTCTTACCAAAAGGGCATCCCAGATTCTTCTTTATTTGAGAGCGAATCGGCATGAATAGTCAAATAGCCATACTTGACGCGAATGAGTATCATATGGCGGCGGCGGTATGGTGCATGAAAAAGAGGAACGGGAGAAGGCTTGCATGTAGCTTCTCCCGTCCGGACGAGACTGTTCCCGATTGGTTTACCAGTTGAACAGCGTGTCGAGATCCGTGTCCTTCACCGTAAAGGTTACATTGTGAGGCGGCAGTTGTTCTTTTTTGAAATACTCCGGAAGACGGTCATCAGCCGCAGTGAAGCCGGCTTGGGCATTAAATTCCCTTTCGTTCTTCAGGACTGACTTGCCCAACGCAGTCACGTCATCACCTGTCAGATTCAGACCGTAAAAGGCATTGATCAGGTCAAGGAGGGCCTGGAACGTCTCTGGCTGGTCAAGGACAGCAAAGGCAATAAACAGGCACATTCCGGTCGAATCAATGGCGGCCGTTGCAATCTGCAGGTCCCTGGATAGTCCCACCTGTCCCTCGGCCGCATGCGGATCGACGAAACCGCCGACTTTGAGCAGGTTTGCTGCCACCGCATACCCGGCTGTGTGATCGGCTCCCATAGGAGTGGTCGCATAGGTTACCCCGATCCCCTGGACCCCGCGTGGATCGTACGCGGGCATTGCCTGATTCTTAACGACCGGCACCCTCTCTACGCCGAAGGCTTTGCCTGTCATCCCGGCTCCATTGCCGAGGATACGTCCCAGGTGGGTCCCTTTGCCCACCTCATGCACCAGATTTATGGCCGCCTGAGCATCCCCGAATTTGGCTATTCCTGCTTCCATAGCCACCGCGACCGTTGCGCCCATCTCGATGGTATCCACGCCGTAGTCATCGTCCAAGCGGTCCAGCATAGCAATGGCGTCGAGATCATCAATGCCGCAGTTTCCGCCGTGTGCCCATACGGTCTCGTATTCGGGTTGCTTGGTGAGGTATTGGCCATCCTTGTTCATGTACGTTCCCGAGCACTGAATCACACATCCGCGGTGACAACCGTGGGTAGCCGATCCGCCGCGCTCGGTCTCAGTTGCAGCCAGCGTCTCTCCGCTGATTTTGGAACACCCGTCAAAACGTCCCCACATGAAATTCTTCGTAGGATACGAGCCTGCCTCATTCAGGACATTGGTCAACACGTTGGTCCCGAACGCTGCAAGTCCCTCGCCCGTAACAGGGTGTTTTTTCAACCCTTCAACCCATTTTTTGTTGGCTTCCTTGAATTTATCCGGGTCCTTCGGGGAACGCATTTTCACGTCGGTGTCGTCAAGCACAATAACCTTGACGCCTTTGGCGCCCATGACCGCTCCGACTCCTCCTCGACCGGCATGTCGAGTGGGCCTTTGCTCCATGTCCGTGCATGCTATCGATGCAGAGGACATCTTCATCTCTCCGGCGGGTCCAATGGAAAGGCAGGCCACCTTGTCGCCGTATTCCGCCTTGATTTTGTCTAGGAGAGCGTAATTGCCCAGCATTTTCAGGCTGTTGTCTGCCGTAATTTTGACACCGTCTTTGTTGATGAATATTTTATAAAGGGTGTCGTCTCTTGGCTTTCCTTCGAGCACGATGCCCGCGTAGCCTAATCTGGCCAAGGTTTGGGCCGCCTGCCCTCCGGCGTTTGCTTCTTTGATACCGCCTGTCAGAGGGCTCTTGCAACCTACTGAAAGGCGTCCCGACATGGCGGCAATGGTTCCGCTGAGCATGCCCGGAGCTATGACCAGTTTGTTGTCTGCGCCTAGCGGATGGCACAGCGGCGGAACCTCTTTGGCAACAATCCCTGACGTCAGGGCCCTGCCTCCCATGCCCGCATATGCTCCCAGCGGGACCTCGGTAGCCTTTGGGCCGCCTTCCGCTCCCATGTCGATTCTCAAAATTTTATCCATAAGTATCCTCCTGTCTTAATCTGGTGTGGAGGTTGCGCTGCAGAGGACCGTTCTCCTAAGACACCGCGAACTCATATGGGGTTGTCCCAGAGCTTTGGAGAGCAGCTTTGATTCCGTCTTCAGGGTAACGGTTGCTCCTGGAGGAGTCAAGGAAAAAAGACGAGAAAGGCTAGTTATATTTGCTAGTTATGTCTAAGTGGACATAAGCGTACCACACCGCTTCCACCCGTACGCACTTCCTCATCCGGACGTATGCGAGCTTTGCCATTTCGCTTTTAAATACGTGAAATCGGGAAGACGCGCTATCTGGAAGTCCTGCAGACTATGAAATGGCGGTGAGCTACCCGGACGGTCAGGGCAAACGTCTGCACGTCAAGAACATACCGCCCGTTGGTGAATGGTCACCTGATCGGCCGGACATGGCTTGCAGAAAAAACGGCAATCGTCGTGGCATAACCGTTGTTGCTCTGCCAAGCGTTCACGGTTTTTCCTTTTCCAACTCTCTTGTGTTGCGATCGTAATCTTTCCAAAATTTCCGATTACAGTCCTCGATGCAGCGGCCATAAGATCTGGCCGCATCTCCTCGTGGAAAACCGAAGAATACTCCGGAGCGCTCGCGACAGTCCTGCTGGCAGGCGTCCCTGTCCGCTCCAGCTTGAAAGAGACTCACACCCGAATAACCCGATTCGTACCACACACCCGGCAGAACTTCCGTCGATTCGGCCAGGATCGGATGGGAACCTGTTTGAAATACAAAGCATAGTATCACCACTGCCAAGGTTCGTCGGCTCATCGCGTTTCTCCCTTCGGCCCGTGAACAAAATCGCATATCCCATATTGCATAATACTGTTCGAATCAAACAAGAGCAAAGCAGATTCCCGTTGCCCGGATGGAGCACAACCGAACCGCCTGGCATCTTCTTACGCCTTGAAATCACTCATTCAAACGTTTGATAAAATTTTTCACACATATATCCATCCGTTCAGGTTGCGACAGTCTGGACGACCTTGCGTTGAACGGTTATAATGAGTCGTCAAGGGTGGAGTTCGTGATGGGGAGGCAACATTTTAATGGTGATGCAGAGCATTAAGGTAAAAGAATTCTTGAAAGACCTCAGATCCGGTATGAGCTCATCGGAATTGATATGTAAATACCAGCTAACGAATAAAGGACTTGACGAGATTTGTCGTAAACTCAACAGGCGTGACTTGTCGGCATTAAAGAGACTCTGGGAACAAGAGAAGCTTTCGGAAAGTCAGTTTATGAGGGCATTTGCTGAACTCGAAGACGATCTGGACGGGAAGGGTTGAGAAGGGGGACCTGTCATTCAGGAAGGGCCGCCCGTGCATGTGTTTCATCCTGAGACGATTGCCGCTGTGGGCCCCACTTCTGAAACCCGTATTTCAGCATGCGCGTGTGATGATCGCGAAACCCGTGCCCTCCGACCCGTTTCTTTGAGACAGGGTCGTGCGCGACCACGCCGCCGGGGACTTTATTGCTTTTTGGGCATCGGTATCGTTCAGGCTACTCCGGGTAGTTCGGCACGATATGTTGATCGTTCAGTCCTCCCGCACGAAATGCTCTCTCAGCCAGACCGACAAGAACTTCCCCGTGACTTCTACTCCGAGTTTTTTTCTTATGTTTTGCCTGTGGTAGTTCACGCCTTCAACAGTAATACCCATTACCGACGCTATCTGCTTTGAAGAAAGCCCGGACCTCAAGAGATCTGCGACCTGCATCTCACGAGGAGTAAAATTCGAGAACACTTTTGCCACATCGTAGTTATAATTCCCAAA
Source organism: Desulfomonilaceae bacterium (assembly GCA_035319325.1). GTDB lineage: Bacteria > Desulfobacterota > Desulfomonilia > Desulfomonilales > Desulfomonilaceae > DATHCX01. Next base: position 43,708 of record DATHCX010000043.1, on the reverse strand, counting down.
AACATTCTTCATGCAGATCTCTAAGGTTTCGACCAGTGATCTCACGTATTCAGGAAGGTGTTCCGATTTCAGTTGGTCCACCAATGGCTTGACAAGGATCTCCAGGTTTTTGGAGATTCTCTGCTGTTCTTCTTTGACCCTCTCTTGTACCCCCTCGATCATGATTCTCAAGGCGTCATTCGCTTTCGAAAGATCGATCGTTCGCTCCTGGATCCGCTTCTCCAGTTCATCGCGATGTCTCAGAAGTAATTGCTCCTGTTTCAGTTTCAGGATCAGAGCTCGCTTTTCTGCTGTAAGATCTTCAATCACTATCAGGGCGAATTGGTCCCCCCCCATTCGAATGGATCGAAAAGTCATCCGGCACCAGATCTTCTTAGACAGATGACCCACAACGGTTTCGACTGCTAGTGGTTTTCTCGCTGCGAACACTTCTTCCAAGACAGACTGCATGTCGTCAGCCACCGTGGGATCAGGGAAAAAATCGTGAAATAGAATTCCCTGTATTTCTGGAACCTTGAGAGGGATTTTCCCACATGCCTCATTCGCCACGGTCACTTGGTAGGATTTGTCAACCAACATCACCGGAATGGGTAGTGCTCGCATCAGTTTGCCGAACGCGGTTGCCCAGATTCCACCTCTGACGGCGAAGCTGCCTGAGGTGGTCACATCATTGGTCAACAGGTTACTCAGGTCAATCGTTTGCGTGGAAAGATGATCGGCCTCAAGGAATTGAGCACGCTGTGACGGCTTTTTCGAATCCTGGGGTTTCGCTTCGTCTTTGTCGCTCATTGCGGTCTCCCTAAGTCATTAGTAATATAGCATAGTACCCTGCATGCCTTCAAGTAAATTGTTTTTCGGGTTCATTTGCGGCGGCTTCCCGGCATTAGGTATCAAATATACCCAAGTTACTGCCTAATTCCTGGCATTGACACATCAGGAAAGACATAAGAGAATTTTCTAGAATCTCTCAGAAGCTCGTCGAGGTGGGAATTAGTTTTATCCAGAAATTAATCGGCATCCGTTCGTAAAACAATTTCCGATTGTCATGCGAAGCAGGACAAGCAAGCCTTGGCTCAAGAATTTGTCCCTTAATACCAGGGGGTGTGACATGGGTTTCCAGGAAATCGGCCTGACCCCGCAGAGTGAAGCGAAAATAATTAGACTGTACAGAGCATTGCCCGATGACAACCAAACGACAAGTTTTGACTGTTCAGCACAGGAACGGCTTGAATCGTACCCTTCCGAGGCTATGCGATCGGTTTTGACCCAGGTCCGTATGGCAGCAGAGCGACAAACTACGATTCTGTTGCTGGGGGAGACCGGGAGCGGGAAGGATCACCTGGCCAGGTTTATTCACAAACTTTCCAGATGGGCCAGCGGTCCGTATTTCTCCCTCAACTGCGCGGCAGTCAGTCATGAGTTGGCCGAATCGGAGCTTTTCGGTCACGAGCGAGGTGCTTTCACGGGAGCCTACGGTCGCAAGCGCGGGCTTCTGGAATTAGCGGAGGATGGAACTCTGTTGTTAAACGAAGTCGGAGAGCTTTCTCTTCCGCTCCAGGCGAAACTCCTCTCCTTCCTCGACACACGGGAATTCACTCGGGTAGGCGGTGAGAAGACGATTCGAGTAAACTCCAGGCTCATCACAGCCACGAACAGGGATCTGGAAGCAGATGTGGAGTCCGGGAAATTCAGACGGGATCTGTTCTATCGACTCAACGTGGTCTCAATAACAATGCCTCCTCTTCGGCGCAGAAGGGAGGACATCCCCATCCTGGCAAGAGAGATCGTCGATGAACTGCGCAAGGACATGCAGCTTCCAGGGATGCCGGAAATAGACCCGGCTGCAATGAACGCTCTTATGGGTTATAGCTGGCCGGGAAACGTAAGAGAGTTGCGGAACGTCCTGGAAAGGGCCTTGATGTCAGACGACAAGGTCATCTGCGCGTCGAATCTCTGCTTGAAGCACAAGCCGGATACCTGGTCGTTTACCATTTCTTTTCCCACTGATTGCTCTTTGAATGACACGACCAGAGAACTGAAAGCATCGCTGGTGAAGGAGGCTTTGCGACGCTCCGGCGGGTGCAGAGACGATGCCGCACGACTGCTGAAGATTTCGCGGCACTCGTTGAAGCACTATATCAACTCTCTTGGCTTGAAAGAGGATTAGATGCCATCGAGCGTATTACGGCAGGTATGGTGCAGTCAGGGGGGACCGAAGTCGTAATCTCCCTGGTTCTTTGGCGACATACTCCGCGAGTTGCACCTTCGTCATCATGACGGCGACGTGAAAGGGACCGGATCAGTCAGATAATTGCATACGCAAGAAAGACAGCGTCGCTTGCAGTGACGAAACCGAATAATCGCCGGGGAACACCTACGCTGGCCGAGCGAAACCGTAAAACCTTGCGATTCTGGTGACATAACTCCACAGCTCCATTTTCCGGTAATCCTGTTGCACCGCAATCAGAAAAAGTCGCCCAATATTCCCCATCTTGACGGGCCATAGGCTGTCAGCCGCCATACTACAAGAACTCATCGTGATCTTATTTCGGTTTGGCGTAATTACCCATGCCGGTAATGTCGATCATGATTGCAGGCTCGTCCCCCACCACCCAAGCATCATGACCGGGTGCCACGCGTGACACATCGCCGGGTCCGAACTCCTCCTCAGTGCCATCGTCCATCAAGACGTGGAGCCTTCCTGATACATGGTAATTCAGGTGCGGAGCCTCGCAGCTCTTGGTCTTCACCACAGGTTTTACGCAGGTTGACCATTTCCAGCCGGGTTGAAACGTGGCACGTCCGAACGTGACGCCGCCAATGGTAACGAGCTCCAGTTTTCCTTTGTCGAAGGTTCTGGTCTCATCGGGTTCCGACATATTCCGCTTTTCCATGGTAGCCATAGCAATCTTCCTCCTCTCCGTGCGAGCTAGAGCTCCCGCTCTGCGCCTGCCTTGGCACCCATATTGGACAGCCGGATCGCTGTTCCTGTACCAGGAAAATGGCGACTGAAAGATTCGGCGTCAAGTCGGCGTGTGGTATCTGACACCTTGTCGCTCTTAAACACTGTGAAATCGACCGGGGGGACTTCTTGTCAGAAGTTCCTCGATCGTACTTTTTTGAAAGCGTAGTAGTATCGATCAGAGCCGCAGGTATCTTCAGAAAACACCGGTTATTCTCGTGTGGCGAAAATGATACCGCCCAAAATCATGGTCCCGCTGAGCACGTGAACAGCGGTGATGGGTTCACCCAATAATAATAGCGCCTCTCCGCCGCTGAACAGCGGGAGACAGTAATAGACAAATGCCGCCCGTGTAGGGCCAATGATTGAAACAGATTCGTTCCAACACAGATAAGCCAGCAGTGATGGGCCAAGCCCCAGATAGAGGATCGCCGCCACCGTAGCGGGAGTGAATTCGATGCCTCGGGCTCCTGACAGTTCCCAGGCGAACCACGGTAGCAGCAGGAGCAGTCCCAGGACGAACAAGGAAAAGAGGAATGTCAGAGGATGGAGTCCCGCCGGCCTCTTCCGGACGAGAATGCTGTACAGAGCAAAAGATGCCGCCTGACTTAACATCCATAAATCACCCTCAGAAAAGGTCAAATGTGCCAACCGGGAAGGGTGACCGTCAGTTATGAGGAAGACCACGCCCGAAGTGGCGGCAATGACGCTGACGATTCTTCGAATGGTGAGAGTATCGTGGAGAAACAGTCGGGCAAATATGATGGTGAAGATTGGTGAACAGATAGCGATCAACGTGAGGTTCAAGGCTGTAGTGGTGGCAGCGGCGACGTAGACCACCGTGTTACATACGGACAACCCCAGAAACGCCGTAAGAGCTAGAAAACCGAGATGTTTGCGGATGACGCCGATCTCCTCAGACAATGGGCGTATCACGAAAGGCAAGAGAACCAGTATGGCTATGCTCGATCGCAGGACCACGAGGGTCACTGGTGGAACTGAATTGGCAAGTATCCGAGCCACTATGAAGTTCCCGGACCAAATCGCCGTGGCAACCAAGACGAGTGAATAGCCTTTGAAGGACTTGTAATGTTTGGAAAACAATGCGCTTGAAATCTCCCAGCTTGACAAGAGTCCTGGGCCAATCCTATCACGTAGTACTTCTCGTGGATACCCATCGAAATCCGGTGCTCTCCGGCTACCGCAGAGAAAAGGGCCTCTAGTGTTCGGTCCCTCGAATAACTTACATGACCGTCCGTCCGAACTTCGCCCGAAATTTTCATTAAGCACTGGAGCCCGGCTTTGTCATTGCGAGCGTAGCGAAGCAATCTCGCTTCATTGCAGAATAAGTGATGGAGATTGCTTCGTCGCGTCGCTCCTCGCAATGACACTGATTCGCGTGCTGGCCAGGTCAGTGATTGGAAAGCTTCTTGCAGGACACCACAACAGTGAGAAAGAAAGTACATGGCGACTGAAACAAGGCCCCCAAGACGCTGCCAAGGGGACCCGCGGTCATATTTGTGCTCGTGGAAGATATTGGATACGTACTATGCGTTTGCCGGGAACGATCGGGTGGACATTTCCGGCAAACTGTTCTCTCAAAATCTGGACTGACGACTCAGCTTTCCATCATGCGCGTATGCAGTCCCTCTTCTCCAAAGACGTAAGAGAAAAACGCCGATATTTTTTAACGGAATTGCGTAAGTTACGTCAAACTAAATAGAAAACCGAAAAGGAGAACATAAGAGGTCAAGAATCCTCTGTTACTGAAAAGTTCAACCAGTGAGGCGAATTCAGATGGACATCAATTTCACTATTATTTTGGCCGCTCTCTTATTTGCAATTGGGGGGTTCGTATCTTCCGAGGTGCTATTAATTACCGTCTGGCGATCTCAGGAAAAGAGGAGGTCCGGATTCGACAGCCTTTTCAGCCACAGGCATCCTCAATCACATGGGACGTGTTACGATGAGTGCATGACTGTGTCCCACTGGGATCCTCGCCAGGTCTCAATGTGTTCCTCGACATGCAAAATCTGACCAAATCAGAATCAGATGTCCCCGGATACAAAATCAAGCGCCTTTCGGCCATCCTCCACCAGGCGTAAACGCTGCGTGATCTTCCTGTCTTGCAGGGCCTCACCGGTCCCCAGATGTTGACGGGATTATTTTCCACCAGTAACATGTGAGTGAAGCGATATGCCGTTCGGAACGCTCTCGAATCCGTTCTGCTCGCAGTCGGCATGTTGCTTTTCCGTGGCATGCTGGGGCGGTTGTTCTGGGGGCTCACCAGACTCGGATGCTTGAGCAAGCCGACGTTATCGACTCTCCTATTCAGTTCTGGAATTTCTCCGCAGCTCTTTTTCAGAATGCACGGAGGACAAGGGGGCTGAAGTCCTCGGTCGACATGTCTCGTTCTCACCATGAGTAGAGGAGCTGACATGGACATTCCCATCAGAGCGGCGAATCTGAAGCGTTACCGGGATATCGCCAAGTTGCTGGCGAAGTACGGTTTCTATGACATTGTTCGAAAAATAGGGCTGGACTCAGTCCTTGAAAGACGAGAACGGGTTCCAAGCCGAGCCCTGCTCCAGGGCCAGGAGCTTGCCAAAGACCTGGAAGATCTTGGACCGACGTTCGTTAAGCTTGGGCAGTTTCTGTCCACACGGCCGGACATTCTTCCAAACGAATATATCCAAGGGCTTGGACGCCTGCAGAGCGAAGTTAAGAGCTTTCCATACGAGCACGTGCGTGAAGTGATCGTCAGCGAGTTCGGTGCTGAGCCGTCGGACTTATTTTCCGCGTTCGATCCGGAACCTTTGGCAGCAGCCTCCATCGGTCAGGTCCATCGCGCCGCACTGCAGGACGGAAGGCCCGTGGTGGTGAAAGTCCAAAGACCGGGCGTCCGTGAGAGCGCAATGACGGACCTTCAAGCACTCGGCGAAATTGCCAAATTTCTCCAAAATCACACAGAGATGGGCGAACTCTATGGGATTGGAGACATCTTTCAAGAGTTCCGCTACAGCCTGCTGCGCGAACTCGACTACCAGAAGGAAAGACTCAATCTCATGACTCTGGCAAGGAATCTGGAAGGGTTCGACAAAATTGTGGTCCCAAATCCGGTCGATGATTACTCGACCGAAAGAGTTCTGACCATGGATTTTGTTGAAGGAAGGAAGATAACTTCACTGTTCGAGGCCGACAAAGTGAACGTCGATACGGGACAACTTCTGGAAGAGACCTTTCGAGCTTACTTGAAGCAAATCCTCGTCGACGGCTTCTTTCATGCTGATCCGCACCCCGGGAACCTTGTGCTCACGGACGATGGCCGTATCGGCATCCTTGACCTGGGCATGGTGGCTCGCATCAGCCCAAGCATGAGAGAGAAATTGATTCGTTTTCTACTTGCCATGAGCGATGGAGAAGCGGAAGAAGCAGCGGGCATCGCTGCGTCGATCGGCGAAAAGTCGGCGGGTTTTGATGCAGTGAGATACACCCGACGTACCGTTGACCTGATATCCAATTACCAGAACGCAACGCTAGGACAAATTGAAGTTGGGACACTTATCATCGAATTCGCCGGAGTAGCCAGGGAATGCGGAATCCGGGTCCCGCGCGATCTGGCGATGCTCGGCAAGACCTTGTTGCAATTGGACCAGGTGGCCGCAGCTCTGGACCCCGATTTTGATCCGAATTGGAGCGTACGCCAGCATGCCGGAGAAATCATGCTGCGGTATGTGGTTGGACGTCTATCGGTTGGACACGTTGCGAGAGGGCTTTGGGAAGTGAAAGACGTCGCCGGTAGATTGCCTAAGGCTCTCATCGAGGTGTTAGAGCAAATGTCCCTGAATCAGTTGCGAGTGAAGGTGGATGCAGTCGATCAAACTCGATTGATAGGAGGACTCCAGAAGATAGCCAACCGCATTACATTAGGACTGCTCCTGGCTGCAGTAATCATCGGCGCAGGGCTTGTGGCAAGAATACCGACATCGTTTCAAATCCTCGGATACCCGGCGATCGCCATGATCTTGTTTCTCTTGGCAGCAGCAGGAGCTGTAGCGCTCATGCTGGACATTCTGTTTTACGACGAGAAGCCCAGGAAGAAGAAATGAGGCAACACCAATCCATGCACTGACAGCTTTGGCAGTTCTCGACAGTTCTGTCGGATGCATTCATGACTCTCGCCCACAATCGAAAGATCCAATCATGTCATTGCGAGGCGTGGAACGACGAAGCAATCTCTGTTTCGGTTAATTGGAGATTGCTTCGGGCTTCGCCCTCGCAATGACAGTCTTCGAATCTTTTCCCGTAATCAAGACCGACACTATTTTTGAGAATCCCTATAGAAGTTTCTGGGAAGGGGTTTGAGCGAGACACTCCTTAGAAAGAGGGTCTCTCCGTTTTTCTTTCTTGAAAGCGCATTCCCAGGGAATGAGGGCAACAGGCGAATGCATGAGATCGGTCTTTCGGATTCGCCTGCTGCACACGGGTTCATGTTTAACATATTCTATATTTAGAAGCTTTCCGCTAGGAAAATTGTCGCGGAACCTCGCTGGACCATCAATCGTATGACCCCGTTTTTCTTGGCCACTGCCACTTGTTTGTTAAATTCCGGGATGCTTGAAATTACTTGGCCGTCAACTTCGAGAATGACATCTCCCTGTCTCAACCCCATTGCCGCGCCAGGGTCGTTAGGGTTCAGTTCTTTGATCACGAGGCCTACCCCTTCCTTCAGTTGCATATTTGACGCCATTTCCGGGGGTACTTTCTCAACGGTTATTCCGAGTTCGCTGGAGGTTGCGGGTGCCGAAGTTCCAGACTCCATTGCTTTTGCGGTACGTTCCGCTATCGGTACGTTTATGTCATTCTCCTGTTTGTTTCTCCATATTTTTAACTTGGCCGTGGAACCGGGTTTCGTTTGGCCCACAAGGTTTTTAAGTTGCGACGCACCGGTAACGGGTTGACCGTTATAGTCCAGGATGATGTCACCGGTCTTGATGCCGGCCTTTTCGGCAGGACTACCCGGCACCACCTTGGAAACAAGAGCCCCGTTTGTGTCTGTTCGTCCGAAGGATTTTCCCAACGCCTCGTTAAGATCCTGGATGTTAACCCCGAGGAGACCGCGTTGAACCTTGCCCGACTTGAGGAGTTCATCCATGACCAGCTTCGCGGAGTTGGAGGGTATGGCGAATCCTACGCCCATATACCCACCACTCTGGGTCGCTATGGCTGTGTTAATTCCGATCACATCTCCTCTGATGTTTACCAGAGGGCCACCCGAATTTCCCGGGTTGATCGGCGCATCTGTCTGGATGAAATCCTCGTATCCTATGATTCCGACGTTTGTCCGTCCCCTGGCACTGACGATTCCTTTGGTGACAGTGCCGCTCAAACCGAAGGGATTACCCACGGCAACGACAATCTCTCCAACAAGTAGTTTCGAGGAATCGCCCCACGTGACGGTGGGGAGGTTTTTTGCATCTATCTTTATCAACGCGATGTCGCTCTCCGGATCGGCTCCGATCAATTTCGCCTTATAATCTCGCTTGCCGGGCAGAGTAACTTTGATGTCCTTCATGTCCTTGACAACATGATTGTTAGTCATGATTAGCCCGTCTGGGGCCACAATGAATCCTGAACCCATCGACACTTGGACTGAGTTAGGATGCTTTTGGAATTGCTTGGGCGACTCTTCACCGAACGGAAAGAAAGGAAATTGCCTGAGAAAAGGCTCCAGGCCCTGGTCGGAAGCAACGGGGACGGTCCTTGTGGAACTTACCCGTACCACGGCAGGTGAGACCTTCTCTGCAATTTGAACATATGCTCGATCCAAATCTTGAATCGCCGTCTGAGGGTCTGCCGTAGCAGGCACAGGTGAAGTGATTACGAACAGGGTCGCGAGGACCACCACTACTGCCATGACCGGTACCGCGAATCGTTTCGTGTCCATGAGTTTTTTTCTCCTGTAAAGGAGCGGCTTTAGAAGCTTGAGAATGTAAGCTTTGAGCCACTCCTATTCATATTTTCTGTGGCTTATACCTATCGAATTGCCATCAGCCGATTTACACTGTCTCCTACAGCGAATTTACGATCTTGTTCCATATCTTGTTTAATTTTTGTGCAGATGACTCCTTTTGCTCCTGTAATACATTCGATATCTTCTTGATCTCGTTAATAGTGCCCTGCGTGGTTTTCGCTGCATCTCGCCCGACTTCCGACTTGTACATTTTCAGCCGATCGGTGGCCTCTTTCAGAAACACTTTTGCCCCAGAATATTGGTTATGAACGGCCATCCGCGCAGCTTCGATCGGACTCAATCCGGCACTCAACAACGGAAGATCCACCTCATCGAGTTCGTGAATTACGTTGTCTTGAAGAGTCGCCAATGACGTATCTGCTTGAGCTATGTCCTTGGTTTGCAAGTCGGCGGCCGCCTGTTTCAAGTAGAATTCGGCGTCACGAACGTCCAAGAAGGTTCGACTGTACCTGACGTCGGCATCTCCCTCGCTCTTTCCCGTAGGTTGTTTCCCCTCAGCGCCTTGCTTGCCTGTATTAGTGTACGGAAACCTGGTAAACAGTTCGTCCAACTCGCCGGAAACCGGTATCACTGACTGCTTCCGCTTTTTCTCGTCACGATAGGTAGCGTTTCCGGATTTGATAGTGGTCGTCAGGTCATATTCCGGGAGAGCAATGTTAATGATGTTGACCAGTTCCAGCCCTTTTTGCACGTGCTTGAGGGCTTTTGCGCCGCCACTATATGTTATGTCGGATCTCGCCTCTTTCACCTGCTGCAGGATTTGCTCCGCGGCTAACGAAAGCGAATCTTTCTGTGTGTTGGTCAATTGGACGTTCGGACTGACCTTGACTTGAGAGCTGATGCGCTCGTCAGCTCGTGCCTGGGGAACAGCGAGACCGCATAAGAAGAGAAAGGTTATCGTAAACGCGACCACGCTCATTATCTTGTTAGGAATATTCATTGTACGCACTCCAGCTTGAATACATGAGTACCGGGGCTCGTCGGGGGCAGGCTGTCTCTGCATGCTCCGCGCGCATTTTCTCGGCCCCCGGCTATCTGCACTGACTTGAGTTATTTGGGATTGGTCATAGTTGAAGTGCGGTAACAATTTTTTGGGTTCGGTCCAACATGCCGTGCCCTTCCCTCATATTGTTGTGGGCCCTGGACAAGGCTTGTTCATGTTCCACCATCATCAGCATTCCGCTCCGCACGAGCCTGGCGGCCTTCATCATTTTTCGGTTAAGTTCTTCATACCTTTTGATGTCCTGCGGCAACCCGATGTCGATTCTGTGCGCATGGGCCAGCATGTTATCTCCCTTTGCCACTGCCTTGTCAGCTTCGGTCATCATGTGCTCGAGCTCAGCGTTATCGTTGTTGGTCTCCAGAATCGTCATGTTCTTCTGCCACAGCTTTGACGCACCCAGGATCCCCTGGAATGCATCGTTCATCAAGGCCTCCTGTTTCGTAATTTCGTTCTGAATGGCGCCTCTTGGCATAGCCTGAACGCTGGCATGGGGTGCAACAACTAACGCAAAAGCGCAGCATGCAATCGTCGCTGCCCATGTCCTCCATTGAGCTTTCATCATGTTACCTCCGGTGCCACTTGACAATTACGACCTCACGGCGAGAAGTTTGTTCCCCGAAGTGCTGGGGAATTGCCAAAACAGCCTGTTATAGTAGTGCATTAGTTGTTTCTGAACCTGAAGTGGGGGAGGATTTGAATATTGGGGAGTTCCGAATTCTCGGGCTCTTAGCATGCCTGGACGATCCGGGGAGCGCCATTCCGTGCTTGACCAAACAAAATCAGTGATTACTGTTGCTGTAACAACATTGTTACTTGCACGGATGACTGACGGTATTGCCTTTTCGCGAGGGCACCAAATGGCACTCAAATTCCGTACACATCCCAGGAACGGGTCTCCTGGCTTCCTGATCTATCAGGCTGCGACGCGGATGAAGACGGGGTTGCATAGAGCATTTTTGGCCCACGGCTTTGACGTGACTCCCGAGTAATGGACGGTTCTCAGTTCGCTGTGGGAAGCCGACAGTGTTCATCAGAACCTCTTAGCCGAAAAAACGTCAAAGGACAGCCACAACATAACGAGGATTCTGAATCTCTTGGAAAAGAGAGGCCTGGTGCGACGAATGCCCGATCACAGGGACCGGAGATGCCAAAAAGTTTGTCTCACGAAAAAGGGCAAGTCTCTCGAACCGACGTTGGGCTGCATCGTGACCGATTTCCAGGAGAAGTCGCTTTCCGGATTGACACAACGGGACCTCGATTCGATGGCTCGCATTTTGAGACAAATCATTGAAAACGTCTCACGCGACTTGAAAAGTTCCGAGGTTTCAGATTCCCTACCGCACGTTCGCGAGGTTCATCCGGCGAGGAGCGGGAAAACCCGGAAACATGTTGACTACGTTGCCAGGGATAAGGAAATTCACAGGTCTTATCAAGGAGCTTGAGAAAGCTTGCACCTGTCGGGAGTCTACGATCTGGTCATGGCCGCAATTGTCAGGACACATTAGTGAATATTGGTTGGTCACTATATGCCGGGATCCAACGGGCAGATCGATTTCCGCACCGCGGTAATGGGCAGAGTCATTCAAGGTGTCGGGATGCCGCTGATTTTCGTGGGTGTCACCTATATGGCGATGGTTTACGTGCCCAAAGAACGCATGAACAACGCTTCGGCAATTTTCAATCTTTTGAGAAACTTCGGTGCATCGTTTGGCACTGCTTTTGTAAGCACCATGCTCGAGTGGAGAACCCAATTCCACGTGTATCGGCTGGTGGATCACCTGACGCAGTTCAGTCCCAGACTGATGGTTCCCCTGGAGCAAATGAAATCGTATTTGGATTTCCAGAAGGGAGATGTTGAGATGTTGCGGGTCATACAACATTGGCGATGCAGGCGCTTTACCTGAAACTTGAGCAACAAGCCACGTCACTCGCGTTTAATGACGTGTTTTTCTTGGAAGCAATGATTCTTCTGGCTTTGGTCGGAACTGTCTTGATCATCCGCAAGCCGCCGAAAGGGACAAAGACAGGCTTTCCGTCACATTGATCTTGCCGCCGGAGCGACATGACTGCATCCACACCGGTTGTAGGGATTCTCAAAAGTGGCGTCGGTCTTGATTACGCGAAAAGATTCGAAGACTGTCATTGCGGGGGCAAAGCCCGAAGCCATCTCCAATCAACCAAAACAGAGATTGCTTCGTCGTTCCACTCCTCGCAATGACATGATCGGATCGTTCCAATGTAGACGAGAGTTATAAACGAATCCCACGGAACTTCCGAGAACAGCTATCACTCGATTCCGGGCACAGGCTGGGGGCACTCCTTCGCTGCGGACGACGCAGAGCCGTCCCATCACTTCGCTCAGGACAGCCCCCAGCCCGGCCATCTCATAAGTCGTGTGCCGAATGCGTACTAGATTTTGATGATTCGTCTCAAGAAGCCGGCGATTCCGCCTCGAAGCCCGAAGACCACGAGCATGAAGATCAAGCCCATGACAAGGCTCCAACTATCCGTGTAGTTGCTTATCATGTCGCGCAGCAGGATGATTGCGATTGCTCCGACGGCAGGACCAAACAGAGTGCCCATGCCGCCGGTGATGTTCATGACCACCACTTCGCCGGAAGTCGTCCAGTGCAAAGAACCGAGCGGTACCATGTTCAAAAGCAACGCATAAAGACCTCCGGCCAATCCGGCAAAAAATCCTGATATTATGAATGCTGTCAGCCGAAATCTGTCTACATTGTAACCGATGCTCATAGCCCTGTCGCGGTTCTCCCGAATCGCCTGAAGGGCAGTGCCCAGAGGCGAGTTTACGACTCTCACGATGACAAGCAGAGACACGGCAACCACGATCAGAATGAAATAATAGAGATTGATTTCCGAGTGAAGATCTATCGGCCCCAGATTCGGCCGGGGAACCCTCTGCAATCCGTCGTCGCCGCCGGTAAGGCTCGTCCATTTGAAGGCTATGAAATAAAACATCTGGGCGAATGCCAGGGTTACCATGGTGAAGTATATCCCGTGCCTGCGAATGCTTGCATAACCGACGAAGGCCGCAGCCAGACTGCTCACGGCCACTGCTCCCGCCAGAGCCAGAGGGATGGACGGAAACAATCTGATCAGTATTATTCCCGTGGAATACGCTCCGATGCCGAAGAACGCTGCGTGACCGAACGAAAGCATGCCCCCGTATCCGAGAACCAGATCGTAAGACACTGCAAGCAACGCAAAAATCAATACCTCGCTCGCCAGGGCTTCATAAGCAGCCGCACGTGGAAAGAGCAGGGCCAGACCGAACAATAGTGCGAACGGAAGCAATCGCGAACGTAACATGGGTACTACTCGTGAAAGGCTTCCCGGCCGAATAGCCCCCGCGGCCGGACAAGAAGAAATGCTGCCATAAACAAATAGATGAGAGTGTTAGCCATTGGCGGCCAGACCATGACTCCTATTGCTATTATCTCTCCAACGATCAGACCGCCTATGATGGAACCGCCCAGGCTGCCCATCCCACCGATCACTACAACCACGAAGCAATCCACGAGAAGGTCCATGCCCATGAGAGGACGCACGTTTTGAATGGGAGCCGCGAGAACCCCTGCCAAACCGGCGAGTCCGGTTCCCAGCGCCACGACCAGAGTCATTATTTTCGATATATTTATTCCCAGCGCCTCAACCATTCTGGGATTGTCCGTGCCCGCTCGAATGATGCTGCCAAGTTTGGTCCTGGTCAGAAACAGCCAAACACACGCTGCAGTCAGAGACGTGATGATAATCAAGAAAAGCCGGTAGCTCGGGTAATACATGAATCCCAGATTAACCGCCCCGGCCAGCGATCCGGGAGTTCCGAAAGGCACTCCCATGCTGCCGAAGATCAGTCGTATTGCATCCTGGAGGACCAACATCAACCCGAAGGTAAGCAGCATAATGTAGAGCGGCGGCAAATCGTATAATCGTCTGAAAAATGCCATTTCGCATATGGCTCCAAAAATAGCCAGGGCCACTGGCACGAGTAGCAAAGCCAGCCAAAAATTCGGGATAACATACGATGTCACTGAATAAGCTGCGTACGCGCCCAACATGAAAAAAGCGCCGTGAGCAAAATTTATGATACCGAGCATCCCGAAAATGATGGATAACCCCAGAGCCAGCAGAACATAGAGCGAGCCAAGAATCAGGCCGTTGAAAAGCTGCATCAAGACGAACTGTAGCGTCATGTAGAGGATCTTCCTGTGTGTTTGAGGCGGGATGGACCGGTGCATTCACCTGTTCCCGCCTCGAAAAGAACTATTCGGTGTTGTCCATTGTGCACCCGGTGTCTTTGGGATCCTGGTACGCTTTGTCCGGCGGAATAACGCCTACTATTTGAAAGAAATCCCAGTCTTCTGTGATTTCGCTGGGCTTTTTTGCCCTTAGAATATAAGCGCTCCCCACTTCCATGTGATCTTCGGCTCGGATCTTTCCCGGATTGGCCAGAAGATCCTTGAACTCATGTCCTTCCAGCGCTTTGACCACGGGGAGAGCATCCTTCGTGTTTGCACGCTCCACCGCCTTTAGATATTGAGTCACAGCGCTGTATGTCGCTGCATTCATCCAGTTGGGCGGCCTGCCGAATTGTTTTCTCCACTTTTCCACAAATTCCTTGGAGCCTGGATTGTCGCTCTTCCAGTACCATGCTCCCGTCACATAATCATCAGCGAAGACATCGCCGGAAGCCTTGATATCCTGAATGAACAGGAGGGCGTGAATGATTTTCACCTTATTTTTCAGACCGAATTCCGTCGCCTGCTTGGTGGCGTTGACCGCATCCTTGCCTGCATTGAGAAGGACCAGGACTTCCGGATTTGCATTCATGGCTTTCAGGATGTAGGGGCTGAAATCCGACGTTCCCAGAGCTACCATTTCGTTGCCGACAAGTGTGCCGCCTTTGGCTTTCAGCGCTTCGCTGAAGTGATGGAGCAGGTCGTGGCCCCACGCGTAATCAGCCGTGATGGTGTACCACTTCTTTCCCAGGTTTTCCGCAGCCCACAACCCCACAGCAGTGGCCAGCATATAATCGTTGTATGCCCATTTGAACGTGTAGCGATTGCAGTCGGCACCCGCGAGCCGCGTTGTTCCGGAACCGATGGCCACAAAGATCTTTTTGTGGAGCTTGGATTGATTGGCAACCGCCAGGCCGGCCGCACTGTTCGGACAATCGAAAATCACGTCCGCACGTTCCTTTTCGTACAGCTCTTTGGCTTTTTGATTTGCTACGTCGGGCTTGCACATGTGGTCGCGATAGATGAACTCGATCGGCTCACCGAGAACCTTTCCGCCGAAGTCGGCGATAGCAATCTTCGCTGCTTCCACGTTTTCGCCAGTAATGCCCGCGTACGGACCTGACATGTCAGTAAGCACCGAGATTCTGACGGGTTCGGCCATACTCTGAACTGCCGGAAATAAGATAAGACCAGTGATCAGCACGCACGCCAACACGGTCAGACGACATGTTCCCTTCATCTGCTTCCCTCCTCATTGGGCTGTTTTGCCAATCGAGCGCCGGGGAGAACGTGTCTCCAGGCACCACTAAACACCTAGATACCGAGATCTTACCTCCTCGTCGGCTTTAAAATCCTCGTTGCTGCCGCTGTAAACGATGCGGCCGTTATATATAACAAAGTGATAATCTGCCACTTCCTCGGCGAACCGGGCATTTTGTTCCACCAACAGAATCGTCAGGCCCTCCCGCTTTAGCTCGTCAACAATCTTGGCGATTCCCCGCACCAGCATCGGTGCCAATCCTTCCGTAGGCTCGTCCAAAAGGATCAGCTTAACATTCATGGTAAGTATTCGCGCGATTGCCAGCATTTGCTGTTCTCCGCCCGATAACTGTGACCCTTTGTGGCGGCTCCTGAGTTTGAGCACGGGGAAATACTCGTAAATCTTATCAATGGTCCACAGCCCGGGCTCAACCTTGGACACCGGAAGTGTCAGATTTTCATATACGGACAGGCTCGGAAATATACCCCTTTCCTCAGGCACGTAACCCACGCCCATTCTCGCGATGCGATATGGTTTTTGATTGGTGATCTCCTTCACCCTGAACCTGATCTGCCCTCGGGTAACCGGAACCAGTCCCATGACGGTCCTGAGCGTTGTGGTCTTGCCCGCTCCGTTCCTCCCCAGCAGCGTAGCGACCTGCCCTTCCCCAATCCGGAAACTCATCCCTTTGAGTATGTGGCTGTCTCCATAGTACGAATGAATATCTTCCAGCTGCAGCACTTCAGTACCCTCCCAGATAGGCTTCTTGCACTTCTTTGTTGGCCTGAATCTGCGAAGGCGTCCCTTCGGCAAGGAGCACTCCCTGGTAGAGGACTGCAATTCTGGTCGAAATGGCAAGCACCATGTCTACATTGTGCTCTATGAGGATCACAGGCATGACTTTGGAAATATTCTCGATGAGCTTCAGAATAGTCTCGGTATCTTCGGTACTCATCCCGGAAGTCGGTTCGTCCAAAAGAAGCAACTGTGGTGCCGTGGCCATGGAAATGCCTATATCGAGGCACCTTTGAAGGCCGTAAGGTAGATTTCTGGCCGGTGAATGCGCCCATTCTCCGAGCCCTACCTCCCGGATGATTCGTTCGGCTTCAACGTCAATGCCTTGCAATCCTTTATAGGAGATCATGAAATTGTAGCGAGACTTTGATCTGGACTGGCAGGCAACCCTCATATTTTCGTGTACTGTAAGGCCGGGAAATATACTGGTAATCTGGAAGGATCGTCCGATGCCCATTTGGGAAATCTCGTAAGAAGGGCTTCCGGTGATATCCTTACCCTGAAAAAAGATCTGCCCTGTATCGGGAACAAGAAATCCGCTGAGCAAGTTGAAAAAGGTGGTCTTACCCGCGCCATTGGGACCTATGACGGACTGAATGCCGCTGTTTACCCGCAGGCTTACTCCGTTGACCGCTGTCAAAGCTCCAAAATGCTTTGTGAGACCTTTAACCTCCAGGATCGGCGGGTCATGCGAAAAATTGAGCGTCATTGGAAATCCACACCGGTCGAGAGGATTCACGTTCGCGTGCGGTAAACCGCCTTGTCAAGAATGACAGCACACAAAAGACACCAATGTCCTGATCAGGGCCTTTCCGGCTTCCGGACCGAACAGATCAGGCGTTCATCACTTTTGCCAAGTCCTGGAAATATTTTAGCGATTCCGGATTGCTCATGGAGTCTACGTTTACCGATTGCTCCAAAGGCGACCCTGACAGGATTTTCTTCACAGGGATTTCGAGTCTCTTCCCGTTCAAGGTCTTCGGGATGGACGGTACTGAGTGAATTTCATCGGGTACGTGACGAGGAGAGAGCGACTTTCGTATCGCGTCCTTTATCTTGTCCCTGAGAACGTCGTCGAAAACGACATCATCCCTTACCACCACAAACAACGGCATGATATAGTTGCCTTTTGCATTCTCAAAACCGACAACAAGGCTTTCGAGCACTTCCGGAAGCTCGTCCACCACCCCGTATATTTCGCTGCTTCCCATTCTCACACCCATCCGTTTGAGTGTGGAATCGGATCGTCCGGTGATGACGGCGCTTCCCCTTGACGTGATCTTGACCCAGTCTCCGTGTCTCCACACTCCCGGAAAGACATCAAAATAGCTTTCAATGTACCGCCTGTAGTCCGGGTCGTTCCAGAGATATAGCGGCATGGACGGCATGGGTTCTGTAATCACCAGTTCTCCCACCTGATCGAACATCGATCTACCGTTTTCATCGTACGATTCGGCCTTGACGCCAAGACAGCGGCACTGAAGCTCCCCCGCCCTGACAGGAAGCAGCGGGCAGGAGCCCAGGAACCCCGTGCAAGGGTCTGTTCCACCGCTCACGGAGGCAAGCAAAACATCGTCTTTCACATTGTCATATACCCATTTGAATCCTGCAGGCGACAGAGGCGAACCCGTGGAACCCACCACCCGCAATGCCGAAAGATCACGGGATTCCCCAGGGACCAATCCTTGATTCATGCAGGCAGTGATGTAAGCCGCACTGGCGCCGAATGCGGTGAGTTTCGCTTTTTCGGCAAGATCCCATAGCACGCTCATGTCGGGATATCCGGGGCTCCCGTCGTAGAGCACGGAAGTAGAACCCAGGAGAAGTCCTCCCTGCATTATGTTCCACATCACCCACCCGGTGGTGCTGAACCAGAAGAAAGAATCCCCCGGCCTCACATCAACGTGTAATCCATTGAACTTGAGGAATTCAATCAGGATTCCCCCCTGGCTGTGGACCAGGGGCTTCGGCAACCCCGTGGTTCCGGAAGAATAAACCACCCACAGTGGATGATTGAAATCCACCTGTTCGTATGTCAGGGTCCCACGCTGCCTGATGAGGTCATTCCACACGAGCACCTTGTCAAGACCGCCTGGAGACTCTGTGGGATACAAGTAAGGCACCAGGACGGTGCGCTTCAACGTGGGCAAGGAATCCTGCAGCGTTGCGATGGTAGGCCTGCAGTCGAATTTTTTCCCACCATATTGATATCCGTCAACAGCAAATAACACCTTTGGTTCGATTTGGCGAAATCGGTCAGTTACGCTCCGGAATCCGAAGTCAGGGGAACAACTGGACCAGATGGCGCCGACACTGGCACAGGCGAGAAAAGCAATGATCGTTTCGGGAATATTCGGCAAATAGGCCACTACCCGGTCGCCCTTGCCTACTCCGAAATCCCGAAGTGCCGTAACTATGGAGGCCACTTTGCAGCCAAGTTCCTCCCAGGAGATCTCCGTCAGCGGCGTGATTTCGGACTGGAATTTCAGCGCCGGACCGTCGGGTCGTGCCCAGCGGAACACATTCTCGGTGTAGTTCAGCTTTGCTCCAGGAAACCAGACCGAGCCCGGCATTTTTCTCTCGGACAGGATATTGCTGTAAGGGGCCGATGCTATGACTCCGTAAAAATCCCAAATAGATGACCAGAAATCTTCCAGCTCCGTCACGGACCATGTCCACAGATCTGCGTAGGCGCCAAAACTCAGACGTCTTGCATCATTCAAAAATCGAAGATAGCGTGATATATTGGCTTCTCGTAGCAAATTTTCCGAAGGTTCCCAGAGAAGCGTGCCTTCGGTCAAAGGCGTCGAATCCATGTTTCAGCCCCCTGTCCCACTTACATCGGCGATCTCCCCCACCGTCCGGTGAATCGCCGGCAATCCGTCATCCCGGGAAATGGCACCACAAGTCGATTCCCAAAACCTGAAGCAGCATCGCTTCCTTGCGATCTCGCCGGTTTTTTTCGGCAGACCCGGGACTAGACCAGCTCTGGTTTCGTTAGTACAGTGGCTTCGTTTTGCTTTCAGCTCCGGGCCTGATCCCCCAGAAACCACCGGGCGAGTTGTGTCTCTGATAATGATGTTTGGATCTCACGGTCACCAAGTCTAGACGTTCATATCAGATGGTGTCAAATTTTTTCTCATGAACTACAAAGTTTCGTCCGGGGGGACAGTCGGCCACACAGGCCAAAAGGGGCCGACAGCGACAAAGTGTTCCGCGACAGCGGAAGATGAAAAGTCGTGTAGTTTAGCGCTGCGCATTAAGAATGAGTCTATCAGCCAGGTGTCCCCTTCGCTTCGGACGGCCTGCCTTACTACGCTGCGAGGACAACCTGGCTGACCGCGGACGGAAAGCACCGTTTTCGATGCGCAGCACTACAATAATTGTGCATGATGCTATTTGGGATTCTCAATAGTAAGGTCGGTTTTGATTAGGCGAACAGATTGAAAGATTGTCACTGCGAGGGCAAGGCCCGAAGCGATCTCCAACTGACCAAGACTGAGATTGCTTCGTCGTTCCACACCTTGCAATGACATGATTGCATCGTTGGAATGTGAGCGAGAGTCAAGAACGAAGCCGACAGAACTTTCGAGAACTGCTATAGGTGCCCTATCAACCACGTCTCTTTTTGCTGCTTACGAAGCTGCTCAACAGGGTTCCGACGAACCCGGTGTAGCGTGCGCCGGAAAAAAACAGTTTGACCGCGGCCTGAGCACTAAGCTACGATTGGAAACTAATACAAGAATGTTTTTCATCGACACGACGCCGGTCTCGACTCTGTCGGGTCTTGTGGGGAACCACACTCGTTGTCGCGTCGGGGGAATCCGACCTTCGACAGTTCGGTGACCCCTAGAACCGTAGAAGTGGCAAGATCGTCGCATAATTCCACATAGACACGCGGTAGTGGGGTGAGCGGAATTAGGGCTCTTAGAAGGAATCAGGCTCTGATTCTGGTTTAGCAACATAATCAGCTTGTTCCGGGAAACATCAAAAAACTCGCTTTGCGAAAGGCCTGCTACCCATGGATGTAGGGATGTTAGGAAACGTGACCTTTGACTTGGACTTTCTTACAGGCCTGATCAACGTGATTATCGTAAATGTGATACTCTCCGGCGACAATGCAGTAGTTATTGCTATGGCTGTCAGGTCTCTGCCGCGGTCACAAAGACAAAGAGGAATTATCATCGGGGCGGCAGGCGCGGTTCTGCTAAGGATCGTGCTTACCTTCTTTGTCGCACGCATGCTGCAAACTCCTTATCTGAAACTTATCGGAGGACTGGCCATTGTGTGGCTTGCCGTAAAACTCTTCGTGGATATCACCCCGGAGGACGGG
Source organism: Desulfomonilaceae bacterium (assembly GCA_035319325.1). Lineage (GTDB taxonomy): Bacteria > Desulfobacterota > Desulfomonilia > Desulfomonilales > Desulfomonilaceae > DATHCX01. The sequence goes on along the minus strand of DATHCX010000043.1, from coordinate 23,061 downwards.
GCCGATCAAGAAGCCCGCACCGTTTGGCAGGCATTAAAGATTATCGTGATCGCGGACATGACCATGTCTTTGGATAATATGCTGGGCGTGGGAGCGGCCTCACGAGGAAACGCTTTTCTCCTGATTTTCGGTCTCACGACGAGCATTCCGATCATGATCTTCGCGAGCAATCTTCTTTCCATGCTGATGGATAAGTATCCGATAATACTATACGTTGGAGCCGCGGTACTGGGAAAAGTCGGAGGTGAGATGATTATCACCGATCCGGTTGTGACACAATTTCTGACACCGAGTGAGCTTTTCATTTATATGGTGGAAGGGGGAATGGCAATTGGCGTTATAATAGCAGGAAAGCTGTGGGTGAGATTGCTGCGCAGGAACTTTTAGCTCACAGAGCTTCCCACCGGTGTTAAAATTCCCCAAACTGCAAGTACCTGAGGTGTCTATGGCAATCTTGACTACGTCGAGAGAGTTCGGAAGTGGAAATATGGAGATTGCGCGAGCGATCATAGCGTCCTTGAACTATACGTTCGTTGACAAGGAGGTGCTTTTCAAGGAGATAGGCGCAATAGGAGGGAAATGGGAGATATGGGCCAAAGAACTCGACGATAGTTGTCCCAGTTTTTGGGAAAAGTATGACAGGTCGTTTAAGGGGTTCGGCGCTCTCCTGCAGAGCATTCAGCTCAGATACGCGTTGCAGGATAATGTTGTCTTGAGAGGGCGGGGAGCCAACTTTCTCATGGAAGGCATTCCGCACGCCTATAGAATTCGCGTCGTCGGTTTATTGGAAGACAGAATCGAACGCATCACTATGCGGGAATCGGTTGACCAGGAGACCGCTCGGTGGCTTATTGAAAAGAGCGACCGGGAAAGAGCGGGATTTGTTCACGCTCTATATGGCAAGGATGTGAGCGATCCCCAATTCTACGATGCGGTTTTTGACAAGAGGCGCCAGTCCCTCGATGAGATCATCGAGACCGTCAAGCAAACGCTCTTGGCGAGAGACAAGTTGAAAACCGATTCTGCCCAGCGGCTTCTCTCAATGCGCGCCGTCTCGGCCAAGATCAAAGCCAGGCTAATTATGGACCCTCTCCTCTATGTGCCCATCCTGGACGTGGAATGTACTCAAACGGAGCTTGTGCTACGGGGCATTGTCCGCAATTCCGCTCAATATACGGGAATTGTTGAAGCTGCTCGGGAACTGGCCGGAGATCTACCACTCAAGGTCGAACTCCGTTATCGGGCCTGAACATGGGTTTCGCCTGGTGAACAGAATCGACGCAATCTTGCTCTTGGGACACGGCTACACGTTTCGCGGATCATGCAACCTGATGTCAGACTATCGGCATTTTCAAAGCAAGGTCGGTTTTGGTTACGCGAACAGACTGAATGATTGTCATTGCGAGGGCAAAGCCCGAAGCAATCTCCAACTGGCCGAGGCTGAGATTGCTTCGTCGTTCCACTCCTCAAGCGATGACATGAATGCATGGTCGGAATGTGGGCGAGAGTCGTGAACGAATCCGACAGAATTTTCGAGAACTGCTATAAATGCAAGCATCCAGGCTGTTTGACGCTCTTGCCCGGCTGTTTACGCTGTGCAATACCCTTCCGGTCGTAGAGGAGCCACTTGTCCGACCGGGCGGAATACTCCCGTCAGGTACTCGACGTTTATCGCGCGTTCCGCATAGGCGGGGCACACTTGGGGCATTTAGTACGGGGAGCCCCTTTCCCTGTCCCAAGAGAAAAAGATACTTTATCTCTCACTTGACATGTGGCACATACTTCGAGGGCAGGCCTCTTGAGGCCTCGTTGAAGGCTGGGAATCTCTATCACTCATTCGCCCGTTCTCTCAAATGAGCGACACAGTCGATTACAGGAGTCGAGAAAACGAGCGCGCAGAAGGAGTAGTGTTGAACAGGAACGTCCTGATTCTTGCATGTCTGCTTGTCGCAGCTGCGGCCGTGGGTGCTGGCCTGCTTCTTAAGAAGGGAGACAATGCCACGCCCCAACAAGATTTCTCCAAAGCCGAGAGCACCGTCGAAAGGCACAAGGGAGTGGGTCCCATCGCAGTCATCCCCAAGGGGACTACCCATTCGTTCTGGAACTCGGTTCTCGCCGGTGCACAAAAAGCCGCCAAAGAGCACGATGTGGAGATCTTCTGGACGGGTCCGGACCGCGAGGGCGATCGTGAGAAACAGATCCAAATCGTCGAGGACTTCATCGTGAAGAAGGTGGCCGGTATCGTGCTGGCACCCACGGACGCCGGTGCGCTCGTCCCCGTAGTCGAGCGTGCCGCGGCCGCCAAGATACCGGTCGTCATCATTGATTCGGACATTGAGACCAGCAAGCGGATATCTTTCGTTGCCACGGACAATTACGCAGGTGGCGCCCTCGCTGCAAAGCACATGGCGAAGCTCCTCGGCGGCAAGGGCAAGGTGGCCGTCATCAAGTACATGGCTGGCTCCGCGTCCACCACGGCTCGCGAAAACGGTTTCATCGAAACACTGAAGAAGGGGTTTCCGGACATGGAGCTGGTTGAAGACCGCTACGGCATGGACACGGTAGAGACCGCTCTCTCAGCCGCCGAAGACGTGCTCACTCGACACAGAGAGCTCGATGGCATCTTCGCCTGCAACGAGTCCACTTCCCGGGGCGCCCTGCGAGCGCTGGAGAGCCAGGGACGAGCCGGCGCTGTTAAGATGATCGGCTTCGATGCTGCTGACGCCCTTCTCAAAGGTCTCGAGGCCGGGCGCATCGACGCTCTCGTAGTCCAAAATCCTCAGGCCATGGGATACAAAGGCGTAAGCAGCGCCGTCGCGGCCATCAAGGGCGAACGCGTCAACGCGAGAATCGACACCGGGGTGGAGCTCGTTACCAAGGATCGGTTGAACGCGCCCGAGATTCGCGCGCTCATCGGAAGCGAAGGTTGATGGAGCCGTACCCGCGAGCCGAGTCTTCCCGATTCGCCCTGGAGATGCAGGGGATCAACAAGAGCTTTGGCCCCATCAAGGCCCTCCAAGATGTGACGCTACGCATCCCGCGAGGGACGGTTCACGCCCTGGTGGGCGAAAACGGCGCGGGCAAATCCACTCTGATGAAGATCCTCTCGGGAGTTCTTCAGGCCGACACCGGAACCATAGTGAGAGCGGGAAAAACCTGCGCGTGGAAGCATCCTTCCGACTCCCTCGCTGCCGGGGTCGCGATGATCTACCAAGAGCTCAGCCTCGCCCCGGATCTCACCATAGCCGAGAACGTGTGGCTCGGGATCGAACCCCGCGGCGGACTGCTCGGCACCTACAGCAAAAGACGAATGCTCGCGGAAACCAGTGCCCTGGCCGAAAGACATGGCTTCGATGTGGATCCCGCACAAACAGTGGATAGCCTTCCGGCGAGCACTTGCCAGATTGTTGAAGTGCTGAAGGCCCTCGCGCGTAACGCCGAAATTCTGGTGATGGATGAACCGACTTCCTCGTGTGGAGAGCACGAAGTGGCCGTGCTTCTCGAAATGGTCAAGAACCTGAGCCGGGCGGGGACCACAATCATTTACATTTCCCATCGGCTCGAGGAGGTTGTTGAGATCGCGAGGGACATCTCCGTCCTGCGCGACGGATACGTCGTGCACACCGGCCCCATGAAGGGTCTCGAGATCGCGGATATCGTCAAACACATGGTCGGCCGCGACCTGGACGACTACTTCCCCAAAAGGAAGGTCGAAGTTGGGTCCACGGCTCTGAGTGTGTCGGAGCTCTCCTCCCAGGATGTCGAAAACATCAGTTTCGATCTGCACTGGGGAGAAATCGTCGGCGTCGCCGGGCTGGTGGGCGCAGGTCGCACTGAGCTTGCCCGGGTCCTGTGCGGTCTCGACCCCTTAACCCGCGGCAGCATTAAGATCGACGGGAAGAACGTGAAAATCGCAACACCAGCCGACGCACTCTCCCACGGAATCATGTACGTCACAGAAGATCGAAAGCGCACAGGGCTATGCCTCGAACTCCCGGCAGCGTGGAATATGACGCTACCGTGCCTCGCCGAACTGGGCATGAAACATATCCTGCGTCTCGGCCGCGAAGACGAAATCGCCGAAGCAACGGCCAAGACGCTCTCACTCAAGTGGTCCGGGCCGGGAGCGCCGGTGAGCGCTCTGTCGGGAGGCAATCAGCAAAAGCTGCTGCTCGGTCGCGCCCTCATCGCTCAGTCGCGACTGTGGGTGCTGGACGAGCCCACTCGCGGCATCGACATCGCCGCTAAGGTCGACATCTACGAGCTCATCGGACGGATGGCCGCAAAGGGGAAGGCCGTTCTCATCATCTCTTCGGAGCTGACCGAGCTCTTCGGAATCGCCGACCGAATTCTGGTGATGCGCCGGGGCCGCCTCGTCGCCGACCTCGTCGCCTCAGAAACCACCCAGGAGGCCGTGATGCAACTCGCCGCCGTGGACGAGGGCCGCATATGAACAAACTCATTCGGGAAGTGCTACCGTTCGGGAGCCTCATCCTTGTCATCGCCATCTTGTCGCTCTGGCAGCCCGACAGCTTCCTGACCCTCGACAATTTCCTCAATGTGCTGCGCCGCTCGTCAGTCTACGGAATCATCGCTGTGGGAATGACCTTTATCATCATCTCCGGGGGCATCGATCTGTCCGTGGGCTCTCTCCTCGCGTTGTGCGGCATGTGCGCCGCGGGAACAATGATCGGGCTTGGTGGTGAAGCACCTCCTGCGGGAATAATTGCACTGGGAACCGCGGTCGGGCTCCTGGCCGGTGCGGTGGGCGGTCTCGTCTCGGGAGCGTTGATCACCAGGCTGAAGCTCCAACCGTTCATTGCAACCTTGGGCACTATGAGTCTCTACCGGGGGATAGCGCTGGTCATGTACGACGGACAGCCGATCAACGTGTCATCGTACCGCTACCTGGGCGAAGGCACTTTGCTCGGGATACCGGTTTCGGTAGTCCTGTTCTTGGTAGTCATTGTCTTCGCAGGAGCCATTCTGAATTTCACGCGGTTCGGTCGTCACACCTATGCCATCGGCTCCAACGTGGAAGCGGCCCACCACGCCGGCGTGAGAGTCGACCGAACTCTGATGGGCATCTACACTCTCGGAGGCCTGCTCACCGGGCTTGGCGCGATGATCGCCATGAGCCGGACCGTCTCTGCGCAACCCACCGCGGGCGTGGGCGCAGAGCTCGACGTCATCGCCGCGGTGGTCATCGGCGGCGCCAGCCTCTCCGGAGGCCGAGGAACCATCACGGGAACCATTGTGGGGACATTGCTCATCAGCTTCTTGCGTAACGGATGCACTCTTGTGGGAATCTCGACGAACGCTCAGCTGATTGTGATCGGGGTGGTGATCGTCCTCGCCGTAGCGGTGGACCAGTTCACCCGCCGCAGAGCTGGCGACGTTACATGATGCCTTGGCATTATCCGAAATGATTCTATGATCATTTGCTTGCCGCAAGAAGAAAGGGCGCGCCTGGCTGAGTCGCTTCTAGAGTCCCTTCGGCGGGAAGTGACCGCTGAAGTCCAGGCTGCCTGAGAGCGAGAGATTGAAGCCCGAGTCGCAGCATGTACCATTGTGCATACAAACAAGTAACATTTGGCGGAACCGCTTTGTAAAGAGTTTCCCCCCAAACCTCTTTCCAGACACTTCCATCATGTGCAGGGACACCTTATTTCCTTTGAGAAAATGGGAGTTCCGGCGTGTGATAAAAGTTCTCGAGGTGGGGTTCGGGGAGGAACTGCTTACAAGAAGTGCCTCTCCGAACTTACATGTCTGAAAGCAGATTGGTATCACCTCTTCTGAATCAATGCCGGATCATATCTTATACCCAGCTTCTCGTTGGCCTGATTGAGTCTCTTGTCATAGCTCCACAGAGAGACTCCGGTCAATAAGGCGGAGGCAGAAAGATGGACGTCAATGTAGCCAAGGCCTTTTCCCATCAGATGGTTCAATTCTATGAACTGCAGGATCTCTTCGTGTTGTGCCAGAGTTGCCAGGGGCAGGAGCTGTACAAGGGAGAGGATTTCGCGCCTGTTCTTCATGTTGTCACAGGCGAGTTCGCCGACAATAAGCGGGTGACACATCACTTGTCCGTCATTCAGCAGTTGTTTGAGGTCAGGGTCGCCCTCCCGAAAGTGACGTCCCCACACTGATGTGTCTACAAGAACCATTCTCACTGCTCAGTGATTCTTCTCCGTGGGATCGGCTTCAAATGCTTCTCTGTCCCGCCCAATTCTGCCAGCCTTTTGGCACTTTCTCTGGCTATCAAAGCTTCCAGACCGAGTTTCACCAATGTGGTTTTTTCCTTAACGCCGGTCAATTCCGATGCCTTTTCAATCAATTTGTCTTCAATGTTCAGCGTGGTTCTCATCTCAACATAGCCTCATCCAAATGTTATGTATGAGTATGTATGGTCTATATGCTCATGTCAATGGTGTTGGAGCCCTTTCCGTAAAAAATGGTATTATATCCTCCCGAAAATCCGTCGCGTGAAGGAGAAGAAATGTCCAGCCCCAAAATCGGTATTTTCTGGCCCGGCGATTACCGTTCCAAGCCCAACGACCTGGCTCGGCCAAACGCGGAGGAGGCCACGGTCCAACTGGAACGAGCCCTGAAAAAACTCGGCCGCAGGTGCTATCGCATCGAAGGTTTTCTCACGCGACCCCACGAAGCCATCGAGAAGCTCGGCCCTGTGGATGACCCTCTCATCGGCGTTTTCGTGCACTGGTGCTACGGACCGCACACCACTGACGGCGTCGTCGGCAAAGACAGTCCGTTGCTACTGGCGAGTAATTTCTCAGGGCAGTGGCCGGGGCTTGTCGGCCTGCTCAACACCGGAGCCTGCCTGGAGAGCCTGGGTCGCAAATTCTCGCGTGTGTGGAGCGACGCCCAAGACTGGACCGCAGACGACGCGTTCATGGCTCGTTTGGGCGAGTGGTGCGCGACTGGTCGTATTGCCTATCCCACCGAGCAGATCGGTTATTCGGTTCCCATATCCAAGGAGGCACACGCCCGCTCAAGCCGCGTCGCCGAGGAGATCGGGAAAAGACGGATTCTGGCCCTGATGCTCGGTGACACGTCCATGGGGATGATCAACGGCTACTTTGGCCCGCGGCGGCTGGCTCCCATCGGATTCTCGGAACACAAAGTCGACCAGACCTGGATCATCGACCGGGGCCGCTCCATCTCCGATGACCGACTCGGCAGGGCGATGGCCTTCGTAAAGGGAAGCGGCGTGAAGTTCCACTGGGGCGAAGGCGGCGCGGACGACTTCGACGAAAACGCCACGCGGGAACAGGTGAGGGACTACCTGACCGTGCTCGACCTGGTGAACGAATTCAAAGCCGACTGCGTGGGCTGGCAGTATCAGCTCGGCTTGGTACCGCTGCGGCCGCCGTCGGATTTCGCCGAAGGGTTGCTCAATTCCGTTTGCCGGCCGGAGAGCAACGGCGACGTGATCATCACCTCCACCGAGGGAGATCAAGGCAACCTCATCCCCATGGAGCTGATGAAGCGGCTACTCAAGGCCAAGGGGCTGCACCAGGCCGTGATGTTCCACGATGTGCGCTGGGGAGCCGACTATCAGGGACGCTTCTTGTGGGTACTGCTCAATTCGGGTTCGTGCGGAGGGTACGCCATGAGCGGTGAGCCCGACACACTCAGGGGCGTCCACTCGTACAGGCAACCCGCCGAGTACTTCCCGATCCCCGGCGGTACATTCGCCGGTGAAGCGCGGCCTGGAGACATCACATGGGCCAGGGCGTATCTCAAAGACGATGAACTCTGGATGGACGTCGGGCAAGGAGAAGTTGTCACGCTACCCGAGCAAATCCGCGAGCAGTGGTGGCGCGGAACCACGCGTCAGTGGCCGTTCATGGCAGCCGATCTGGGCATCTCGCGAGAGACCCTGATGGCGCACTATCTGAGCAACCACATCGCCGTGGCCTACGGCGACATTCTCGAGGAAATGGCCGCGCTCTCGCAAACGCTCGGCTTCAGGGTCCGTTTTCTGGGAAGGAGGGCATGATATGACTCAGGACCGGCGCTGCTACATCGGCATCGACGTGGGGACCGGGAGTGCGCGGGCGGGAGTGTTCGACGCATGCGGCAAGATGCTGGGACAAGGCTCGCACCCCATCAAAATGTGGAAGCCGCGGGCCGATTTCGCGGAACAATCGTCGGACGACATCTGGGATGCCAGCGCAGCGGCGGTACGTCAAGCCGTCACAGAGGCTGACATCGACGCAACGAACGTGCGCGGGATAGGCTTCGATGCAACCTGCTCCCTGGTGGCCCTGGACGAGAGCGATCGACCCGTGTCGGTGAGCCTTACCGGTAACGACGAACAGAACGTCGTTGTTTGGATGGACCACAGGGCCCTGGAGCAGACAGCCCGCATCAATAATGGAGAACATGCCGTGCTGCGCTACGTGGGAGGGATCATCTCCCCTGAGATGGAATCGCCCAAGCTCAGCTGGCTCAGAGAGCATATCCCCGATTGCTGGAATCGGGCCCGTCGTTTTTTCGATCTGGCTGATTTCCTGACCTATCGCGCCACCGGCGACGAAACTCGCTCGCTGTGCACCACGGTGTGCAAGTGGACCTATCAAGGTCACTTGGAGCCGACGATACCGGGCAGCGTGGGGAGCTGGGACGACACCTACTGGCAGTCCATTGGGCTGGGTGAACTGGTCTCGGAAGGCTACCGGCGTATCGGAACTTGCATCCGGCCAATGGGCGAGCCCATCGCGCACGGGCTTACCCAAAGCGCGGCGGCCGATTTTGGTCTCAACCCGGGAACCCCGGTTGCAGTGTCGATCATCGACGCGCACGCAGGTGGCGTTGGAATGCTCGGAGCACGCCTCACCGGGGGCGGTGAGGTTGAACTCGAAAAACGGCTGGCGCTCATTGGCGGAACATCCAGTTGTCACATGGCGGTCTCCAAAGAACCTCGATTCGTCGAGGGAATCTGGGGGCCGTTCTATTCCGCGATGATCCCCGGGTTATGGCTTACCGAAGGGGGCCAATCTGCGACCGGCGCGCTCATCGACCACATCATCTTCAGTCACGTTCGGAGCCGGGAGCTCGAACTCAATGCCAAACAACGCGGGATCACCGTTTATGAAATCCTCGCGGAGGTCCTCGATAAGCTCGCCGCAGGAACGGAGTTTGCCGCCGAGCTGACCAGAGAGCTCCACGTACAACCGGATTTCCACGGCAACCGCTCCCCCAGGGCCAATCCGCACGCCCGCGGGATGATCTCGGGTCTGAGGCTCGGCGACAGCCTCGAAGACCTCGCCCTGCTCTACCTGGCTACAGTCCAAGCGGTGGCCCACGGCACCCGCCACATCCTGGATGCGATGACCGAGAGCGGCTATGAAATCGAGACCGTGCTTACCACCGGTGGCGGTGCCAAGAATCCTGTCTTCCTACGTGAGCATGCCGACATCACCGGACGAAAAATCGTCCTTCCCAAAGAGCCCGAAGCCGTGCTCCTCGGGTCGGCCATGCTCGGCGCAGTTGCGGCCCGGGACTGCGCCACAGTGACCGAAGCAATGACCAAAATGAGCGCCGCCGACACGGTTATCAAGCCGTGCCAAGGCGCCGCAGCGACCTACCACGAAGCCAAGCACGAGGTTTTCCTCCGGATGTACGAGGATCAACTGCAGTACAGCGCTCTCATGAACCGGAAATCGTAGGCGAAAGGCTTTCCAAGCAACGGCCTTTCCCATGCTCGAAGGAAAACAGACGAAATTTGATCGGCTCATCCGGTATGTGCGTACGCGTAGTTGAAAAATATAGGGATTCTCAAGAGCACGGTCGATTTTGATCACGCGAAAAGATGGGAAGATTGTCATTGCGAGGGCAAAGCCCGAATCAATCTCCAACCGACCAAAACCGAGATTGCTTCGTCGCTCCGCTCCTCGCAATGACGTGATTGGACCACGGGCATGCGGGCCAGAATTATGAGAAAATCGGACACAATTTTCGAGAACCGGTATAAAGCGAAAGTTCTCTTGTCCGCGACTCAACGGTCTCAGGCGTATTGCCGTAGACGAGATGTAGAATTTCAGGAATCTCCTTGCCTTGATCCTGCGCGATTTTCTTTCTAGGGGTGTGGCGGACCTTGAACAGTTACCGGAAGGGGTCGTAAGCCGGATTCAGATTACCGTTGATGGCCTGCCAGGTCGCCTCAATCAACTCCAAGACGCTGTTCTCCGTGAGCCCTGTCGTCCGGATGGGGTCCCCGATAGTGAGCGTGACATGTCCTGGCCGGAACAACAGCGTTTTCTTAGGCATGATCTTGAACGCCCCGTTGCAGGTCACCGGAAGAATCGGCATCCCAGTGTGAACAGCAAGCATGAATGCTCCCTTCTTGAAGGGATGAAGAAGCCCGTCGGGACTTCGAGTTCCTTCAGGATAGATGAGGACCGACCAGCCTTTAGCTAATTTTTGTGCGCCTTCCTGGAGACTCTTCACAGACCGTTCCCTGTCGGAGCGGTCAAGACAGATGGCGCCGGTGGCGCCGAGTGCCCGCCCGAAAAGTGGTATCTTAAGCAATTCCTTCTTGATGACCCATCTGAACGGAATCGGAAGGTTGACGAACAGCGCCAAAATATCGGCGAAACCCTGGTGGTTGGGCGTAATGATATACGATTCCCCGGGCACTATTTTGTCCGCTCCGCTAATGGTGAAAGTTAGCCCCATGCACTTGGCGACAATGCAGTTCCACATCCGTCCCATGCGGTACGTGGCATAGGCGGACAGTGGAAACATGCTTCTGACAATCATAAGCGGTGCAATTATGACAGTGACAAGCACTGTCCCCACTGCTGCGAAAAGCTGCCTAGGCAACAACCGAATTCTGACTCGCAAAGCCCACTCCTAGTCCGGAATTTTGCCCCACCATTTGGAAACCAAAAGCGACTACGACCGTCTGAGCCCAAGACGAAAGCATATTGTCACTGAGGAAGCATCGCTGAGTGTACGTGGCACCAATTCAACACTGTACGTGCCCGTCCACAACTCAAATCCTCAACACGGCTCGCACTCAGATGCTGTCACCACGCGTCGGATAGACGGGTAAAACAGTAAGATCGAAACGCGTCTGCATTAGTGTGGGTACGGAGAACCATTTTTGGGAATGACTTGCCGGGTCGTGGTGGAATCGTTACTCTTCATCAGATCTCTTTCTCTTAGCCTCTTAATGCACGAAGACTTTGAACGAATGTCGTCATTGTTCTGCATACACTCATCCCATTCTGCGCGTGTCATAGCAATCGCCGGGGCGATCACCAGGAGAGATAGCGCTATCGCAAGCATCATGATTCTAGTCAAGTCTGCCTCCTTTTTGTCCAACTACTAGTGAATATGAGATAGGGCACACCCGGTACATGTCACGAGAATGCATGTACGGCTACTAACAAGGGCTGTTTGTGAACGAGGATAAAACGACTCGAATAGCGATGATCCGCGGCACGGTCGCCTATGCCCTAGGATGTAAATACTTACACAGCGCCCGTGCTCCTACTGCAAGGGCGACTAGACAAGCACAACGTAACGTGAACAATACGTATATCCTTAACAGCGTGGTTTGTCAAGGGACCCTTCCTTTCAAATGCGCGACACAATTTTGCTCGCGGTCCCTCAATCTTACTTGTTTGGCTTAGCATTAGTATCAATTGCTGGCCACACCCGCTTGATAACATCCATACAGCGGCCGATCAACTTCTGCAACTCCGGACTCATGCTCGGAGTGCTGCGCTGAAATGTGAGGATCTCCAGGCCAACCTCGCCCATCAATTCCGAACCTGTAGTCCATGCTGTTTCGTGCAGCAGCGTGTGCAACCTGCCTGCAACTTGGTCATGACCTTCAGAGCGAAGTATGGAAACTAATTCATCGAATTCGGCAAAAGCAGTCTGGGACATGGAATTCGTTCCTCCTTTCGTTCGACTTTGGAGGCAAGATTCGCCTGCGCTGGCCCGATTTTTCCTCATGAGATTGGAATAGACCGTGGTGAACGCGACGCCCGATACCAAGATGCCGAGTTCCACGCCGCGAAATGACCATTCGCCCAACTCCGGGTAATATGGCTTGGCCACGTTGACCAACGTATTGGCCAAGAAGATGAACCCCCAAACGCCGGTAACAGTGTAGCCGCTGCGAATGAATTTGGGGGACTCCCATAGCTCGCTTGGCACATGTTCCCGTGCGTAACTCTCCGTGAATGGCTGGCCGATCACAATCGAAAGGAGAGTTGCCATGAAGAGCGTGCTGCTTGCAAGTACTCCGAGATGCTGTATCACCCGCAGGTTCTCGAGCACGGCCACTGTAACGACAGCGAAGGCGAAAAAGACGACACCTGCCCAAAGGATAAGTCCCCGGTGAAGTTTCGTAATTCCCATGACGAGTACGAGGACCGCCGCCACGCAGATTCCGATCTGCAGCCGCACCATCGAATGGCCTGCCGAGATGATCCAAAAGGCTATCCATGGTGAAAAGGCCACCAACAGTTTGAGAGCGTCCATATTCTTTCTCCATAATCCAGCAAGCCATCAATAGCGTCGTTCTCAGAGCTACTGACCAGCCAGTGTCTGATCAGTTCGACTTTCAACGGCAGACAAGGGGATTCCGCTGCGTTTCTGATTTCGAGGGCTTATACGAATGCGCTTTCAAAAGAGTAAGATTGAGGGGACCCCCTTTGTAAAGAGTGTCCCACCCAACTCCCCTCCCGGAAACTTCTATCATGCGCCGGCATCTGCATTTCCGCTGAGAAAATGCAGATGCCGGCGAGTGCTAAATGATCTTGAACTGGAGTTCGGGGAGGAACGTCTTCCAAAAAGTTCCTCCCCGATTTCAAGTACTTGAAAACGCACTGGTATTACAGCCTGCACGATACCATTTGGGTCGAGGCACCAGAGGAGGAAGCAAAGGACCCCTCGACCAAGCCCCGGCCAGTCATCCGGAACAGGATACCGTAATTGACCTGAATGGCGGTATTCGTGCCGCCGCTTGAGCAAGACGTCCCTTTGATCGTCAGAGTTTTTGGGATCTTCACTCGAGTTCATTGCAGCGTTCCGCCGCTTTGAAGGTTCCGGTTCACTGTATCACACACAAGATAAAAATCGGAGCGCAAGTCGCGTATAATGGCCGAATATATGATGTTCATAAGGCTTCAGCGTTCCCTTTGCCTCGATACCGCCAGGCGGTGTTCGGGCAAGCGGTTACGCCCGGGGATTTGGGTTGACCGGAGAAACCGGAACGTGGTACGCTCAGAGACAGTAGAATATAAGCTTTTTCATCCATGCGACGACTGTTTTGAGGTTCTCCTGCCCCGCGAGGGGCCTTCGGGTGCTCTTTCGGCGTCGGCGGTGCCGGCCGGTCGTCCGAGTCCGGGCCAAGCGCTTCAGAATCGGCAAGTCTTCCGCATAATTCTGGCTTATGGGGAATCTCAAAAGTAGTGTCGGTGTTGATTACGCGAAAGGATTCGAAGACTGTCATTGCGAGGGCGAAGACCGAAGCAATCTCTAACCAACCAAGACTGAGATTGCTTCGTCGTTGCACTTTTCGCAATGGCATGATTGGCCGGTGCGAAACTGGGAGAAAGTCATGAACGTATCAGACAGAATGTTCGAGAACTGCCATAGAGGGCGTGCGAACAAGGCAAGCCGAAAGGTATTTGTTACAACTTTGGTTTTCATTGAAATCATCCTGACCTTTGGGCTCTTCACCCCGATGGTTTCGGCAGCGCCGCCGGGAGCTACTATTGAATATCAGCCGATGACAGGCCATGGACTTGCCGCCGGCCATCCGTTTGAGGCCTGGGTGGTTTTCGACAAGCCCTCCGACCCCACTGTGCCGGGTTATGCTCTGCCTGCTGGAGCGACGTTTCGCTTCACGTTCCCCAAGGCTTTTAAGCCCCGACCCGCTGGTCCGCCTCCCTCTGCGGTCCTTCTCTATGGCTGGCCGCACGCTCCTGCCCCTGTACCATTCACGGTGGGGCTCGATCCCAAGGACCCTCGCACGATAGTCCTTAAGCTTTCGGAGGCCTTTCCCACCGGTCCACCCGAGAGTCCGGGACTGAAAGCGATCCACCTCCGTTGGGGCCCGCTTAACCCCAGCCGGGCCGGTAATTACCCCATCACCATTCAGGTCATCGATGCCGGCTCGTTGTCGGGAGCATCTCAAGCCATTGCGCACATCACCCCGAAGCCGGTGCCAAACGTGGCGGCATATAATACACTGCACGATGGACGCAATGAGAACTGGCAGCATGTGAAGACAGGCCAGGAGGCGGCACTGCCCATCGATCTCCTGGTTACCCTTCCCGATAAAGCACGTTCCTCCATATCCTTGAGCCCCACCAAAGATGGAAACTTCGAGATTCTCAGCGATAAGTTACCGATAGGGACCATCACGCGTCGAGGTGTTCCCGTCACACTCAAGCCGGAACCTTTCGGTCCGGGCTTTTCACGTCTAGGCCTCATCCGATATTACGTCACTGCCGGTCCAGACGCGGGAATCGCCCAAATAGAAGCAGAGCTAAAGGGTGGGCCACGGTACACGATCAACGTGATTGTCGAGCCTTGAGCGGGCAAGAGTGGAGAAGGAGAGGCCGAGCGTGACAAGCCGACCAGGTGTAGCGCCGGAGGAAGAGACTTTTTCTCACGATGGAGCTGTGCTCTCAGGCGACCCAGAAGTTCATCATTTCCAGATATATTTGACCGCCGAGGCACGCGTTCCGCGCTCTTGATTTCGATAATTACATGCAAATACAGATTGTACTCGAATACCTGTCTCCCGTGATTACGGAGAACACCAACGGGCACAGTCACATCCACCAGTTTTCAGAAGAGAATTTCCCGCAAATAATTCATTGTTCAGATTTCTGTCTGACCGATGTGACAGCGGAGCTTTTGATGTGATATGCTGCGGCTCCGCGGAATTCCTTTCTCGGTTGCGTATGTATTTTAGCGGGTTCAGAATTCTTTGTTTTATAGGGACGCCGGAGATGTTTTGGAGTCCCACTGCCTGTATGGCTCTGGATTCTGGAGGATCAATGAAGGCTGCCAGACTGGTGGCGGTTGCGCTGTCATTGTCCATGATTTTTTCGGCTTGTGTTTCCATGCATCGCAATGTTCCCGATACCGCCTTTGTCGAGCCTGCCGCATGTCCACCTCAGCAATCGTTGGTTGGGCAGGGCAAACCTAACTCGGGCACGGAAGTCCTGACGTTGGAGCAGTGCATTGAGATTGCTCGAGCGAACAACCCCGGCCTTGCCGCGGGAGCGTGGGATGTGCAGACTGCCCTTGCCCAGCGAGACAATGCGGCATCCGAACGATGGCCGAACTTTCGAGGTGTTGGCAGTTATACCAGCTACGTTCAAAACCAGCGGCTCGTCCCCGTGAGAAAGAATAATGATCCTGGAATGTTCAGCTCTAGCATTGTTGCAGGAGACATCATTCTGAGGATGCCCCTGTTCACCGGAGGCCGTATCAGGAGTGAAATCAGTGCGGCGGACTTGCTCAGCCAAGCTGCAACGCAACGCCTTGCCCGCACCTGGGAAGAACTGATTTTCAATGTTTCCAGCACGTTTTACACGATTCTTGGCCAGCAACCGGTCATCGAATCGTTGCAGTTCTCAATCAAGGCCTTGAACAAGCAGCTGCAGAGGGCGGTTGACATGATGCGGGTGGGTAAAGCCGCCAAAGTGGATGTGCTCCGGACAGAGGTCAGGATCTCGGATGTAGAGCAGCGTTTGGTCCGCGAGCAGACCGTATTGGATATTCAACGTAGACTGTTAACAACTTTGATGGGGATAGGAGACGACAGGGGACCACTGAAACCGCAAGGCGAATTACGGGCATTAAGACCAGTACCCGATTTGAATGGAGCCCTCGCTATGGCGTACGCAGAGCGCGGGGATTACAAAGCCGCGAGATCTTCTGTGGACTCTCAGGCAATGAAACTGGCCGCGGCTCGTGCTCAGCGATGGCCGAGACTTTCTCTGGAGGGAAGCTACGGCACGAGGTATGCTGCTGGAATCACGGACAATGCCGCTGCGTTCATAAACAGGTTCGTTAGGACCCCTGCTCCTCTTGGCCAGGGCAAGGAGTTCTATTCCCCTGGAGTCTCTCCATCTCTCCCCGTGGGCAACATTGGGGTGGTAGCTGATTATCCCATATTCGACGGAGGAAAAATCACATCCCAAGTGCGTGAACAAGAGTCAAGACTAGCCTCGACCCAACAGAATCTCAGAAAACTCGAGCTCCAGATCCGATTGGATGTGGAGACCGGGCTGCTGAACGTTGATTCTGCGAGAAAACGGGTCCTGGCCACGCGCAAGGCGATAGAACAAGCAAAAGAAAGTTTTCGGATCGAGACCGAGAAGTATGACTTGGGCAAAGGATCGATCACGGATGTGCTTGATGCCCAAGCCGCCATGCTTGACGCCCAAACCAATCACTACCGGGCCTTGGCCGATTACAGCATCGCACTGGCTCAACTAGGTTTGGCCACAGGAGAAAAGAGGTAATTGAGCTGTTATGAAGCGTCGCATATTCCTCTTATTTGGTCTTCTTGCCCTTTGTGTCGCCGTTTGGGGATTGTCGAGGATGACGGCCAGAGGTACGCCCCAGCAGGAGCAAAAGGCGAAGCCTAAGCCGCTTGTTGTTACTCAGACAGTGGAACTTGGTGAGCTATCCAGTTCGATGGATCTCACCGGGTCGGTTGAAGCAACTAGGGTCGCGCGTTTGGCTTCCCCTGCCGAAGGTCCCATAAACCATTGCAAAGTGAGAGAAGGGGATCAGGTCATGGAAGGTGGCAAAATCCTCAGCATCGGAAGAAAAAAGGCCACGGAAGCATTACTACTGTCTGCCAGCCAGGACGTGAAGACTGAACAGGATGATCTGGCCCGAATTGAACAACTGGTGGAAAGCGGAGCGATTCCCCGGGATCAATTGGATGTGGCAAAAGCGAAATACCACCGTGCTGTGGCGCAAAAGGAAAAGGTCAAGGAAAGTTCGGACGATTACGAAGTCGTGGCTCCATGGGACGGGACAATATCCAGGGTTTTGGTGGCTGACGGAAACTATGTGGTTCCACGAACCGTGATGGTCGAGATGTTCGATCCAAAATCCCTTGTCGTTCGCACAGCAGTACCGGAGGCTCAGAGCCAAGATCTTCGGGTCGATATGGGCGTGTCGGTGAAATTGGATGCGTATCCGGGAAAAAACTTTCAGGGGCAGATATCACGCATTTATCCGGAATTGGACCGGCGAATGCGAACACGTACTGCTGAAGTGGAACTCATCGACAGAGTTGACCTCGTTCCCGGAATGTTCGCACGGCTCACTCTGAAGTTGAAATCAGAAGCACATGTGGTCGTTGTCCCCTCGGAAGCTGTGATCATCACGCCTAAAGGATTTCGAGTCGCTTACGTCATCGAGGATGGCAAGGCCCAGCAACGCAAAGTGACCACGGGCATAGAAGCGGCCGGCAAAGTCCAGATTCTCTCGGGAATCAAGCCAGGAGACCAAATAGTAGTAGCAGGCAACGAAAAACTGAAGGACGGCCTTGAAATACGATTGCAAGGAGCGGCCGGCGATAAAGATGGCCCCAAAGGCGCCCCTGCGAAGGGAGTCGAACGACGATGAAGGTTACCGCTCTGGCCGTCAAACGTCGCGTGGCAACCAGCGTCATCGTCATCGCACTCGTTACGCTGGGAGCATATGGCCTGTGGCGACTCCCGGTGAATTTTGTGCCAAACATTACGTATCCCCTGATACGTCTGTACATATCATGGCCCGGCGCAACCCCCGAGGAGATTGACAAGGATCTCGCCGACCCGATAGAGCGCCAGTTGGCCAGCGTAGACGGCCTGGATTATCTGGAGTCCTCGTCCATTGAAGGGCTGTACACTGCTTTGGTAAACTTCAAGTACGGCGTGGACGTAAACGTAGCGTACCAGGATTGCCTGGCCGCCCTGGCGAGAGCTGCCAAGGATCTGCCCAAAGATATCGAGGCGCCATTCATGATCAAGGCAGACCCTTCTCAACTCCCAGTGGTTCAAATTACAGTTAGTTCAGATCAATTGGATCTCGTCAAACTGCGAACCTGGACCGAAGATTGGCTCCAGGACAGACTTATGGCCGTGCCCGGTGTGGCGGGAACGGACATCGTCGGGGGGCTCAAACGAGAAATCCGCGTAAATCTTGACGCAAAGGCATTGGAAAAGCATGAACTCTCACTGGCCAGCGTAATCAAAAGGCTCCGGGATGAGAATGTTGAGCAGTTCGGAGGGCGCGTAACCTCAGGACCCCGTGAATTCATCGCACGAACTGTGGGAGAATACAGTTCTCTTGAGGATATCCGTTCGGTCATTCTCGCCAGCAAGGACGAAGCCAAAGTCTACGTGCGCGATGTGGCGACGGTGGGGGACTCCAACGAGGAAGTTCGGGTGATCACCCGGCTGGACGGCAAACCGTGTGTCAAGCTCAGTGTACTCAAACAGGCGGATGCCAACACGGTTGAGGTTGCCAAGGCTGTTGACCGAAGAATTCGGGAATTGCAACCCTCGCTTCCTCCCGGTATCAAGCTGGGGATGGTGGAGAACCAGGCGGATTACATCGAGGCGTCACTCTCCGGTGTGCGCAATGCAGCCATCGAGGGGGCAATCCTGGTTATCCTTATCATTTACGTTTTCCTTGGGAGCTGGCGTCAAGTAGTGGTAATGCTGTTGGCTTTGCCCACCACCCTAGTGGTCAATTTCGGACTTATGAAGCTGGCCGGTTTTTCGCTCAATATTTTTTCTCTGGGGGGACTTGTTGTTGCCATCGCTGTGGACTTGGACAACTCGATCATAGTGATCGAAAACATAACGAGGTTGCGACATGAAAGGCCGGATGCGTCGTCGGACGATCTTGCCATTGAGGCTACTTCTGAAGTAGGGCCGGCTATTGTCGCTGCAACCCTGTCGTTTATGGCTGTGTTCCTTCCATTTCTCCTTGTTCCGGGACTTGTCAGTCTCTTGTTTCGCGAACTTATCTTGGTGATCGCAGGAGTCATCCTTATAAGCCTGGCAGCAGCGGTGACTCAAACCACGTTGCTCACGTCGCTCCTGCTGCGGAAACCCATTGCCTCGGAAGACGAGGCTTCTCGGTTTCAGCGCATGTTCTTGCAGTTAAGGGAAGGATACGGGCGTCTTCTCGGCACGATTCTGCGTGCTCCGTGGACCGCTGTCGCACTGGCCCTGATGCTTCTTGTCGGCGCATACTTCTCCTCAACACGGATCGGTACCGAATTCTTGCCGCAGATAGACGACGGAAGAGTGATGGTCAAAGTACGGTTACCTACAGGGGCTTCCGTGTGGGAAACAGACAAGGCCCTCCAGCGGATCGAAGCTATCATAGCCGATGATCCCCTGATAGATTCGTACTTTACGCTTGTCGGAGGCAAAGTGTGGGGGATATACACCTATCTCATCGCCAACGAAGGGGAAATCAACATACAACTTGTGCCCAGGAACAAGCGGAAACTGAGCACCAAGGGATACATGGACCGCATTCGGCCTTTGGTGGCGAAGGTACCTATCCCGGGTGGCATTGGCATGGTGATGAGACCGCAGGTCAAGGGGATCAGAAGACTGGGGGACGCCGACATTGAAGTCAAGATAAAAGGACAGGAAATCCCCAAGCTCTTCGATCTTGCGCAGGGGACCGCTGCCGCCATGAACGGCTTAGCTCATTTTGCTAACGTGTACGTGTCCTTGGACATGACGAAACCTGAGTATCAGGTCCAAGTGGACCGGCAGGTCGCTGCAGATCTGGGCGTCTCGATTGCCGATGTGGCTACTACCCTTCGTTCCCTGATTACCGGAGCAGTTGCCACCCGGTATAGGGATGGTGACAGGTATTACAAGATACGCGTCCTTGTCCCGGAACAAGAGATCGCCTCCAAACAGGACGTGGAAAACCTGATTCTGGATCGCTCACAGGGTGGGTATCTGAGGATTCGGGACCTGGCCAAAGTGCACCAGGCAGTCGGACCCGTGGAAATAGGCCGGGAGGATCAGGTGAAGCAAGTAATTGTACGTGGAGACGCATCTGGGGTGAGTGTAGGCCAAGCCTTGTCCGAGCTTCAGACAGAGATCGCAAAACTGGAACGACCCGTCGGCTACGAATTCCGTTTTGGGGGGCAAGCTCAGATGATGGCCGAAATGAAGACCATTGCGCTAGCCATCCTCGCCTTTGCACTCTTTTTTGCCTTTGTGGTGCTGGCTGTGCAATTCAACAGCCTTAAACTCCCGGTTCTTATTTTGGGGTGCGTTCCTTTTTGCATGGGTGGTCTCGTGTACGCCTTCTACTTTACCGGAATCCCTCTTGCGGCAACCGTGCTCATCGGAGCTCTCGTGGTAGTGGCGGCCACGGTGAACGAGGGAGTCCTCCTCATGACCTTTGCTGAGGAACTGCGCGGTACGCGGGGGCTCTCACCGTTCGAGGCCGTGATTGCTGCAGCCAAGATCAGGCTCCGTCCTCGGCTCATGACGACAATTCCCGTTATCATGGGGCTGATTCCCCTGGCTCTCGCCATTGAAGAAGGCGGGGACATGCTGCAGCCAATGGCAATAGGCGCCATTGGGGGCCTCATCATGTTGATCCCGGTGGCACTGTTCTTGATGCCGTGCATTTATGTGATCTTCACGGGAGGAAAGCCCGCAAGAGTGAAAAGCCAAACCTCAGAGGAATGCCGGACCTGAACGAAACGCCTCCAGTGAGCGGATATGGTCATGACTGCGAGACTTTGTGCAACCAAGACCACAGTATCGGCAATTCCCGTGCATACCGGGCGAGACGTCGGCGTTTCATACGAATGAACTTTCAAATACGTGAACGACGATGTTTGGTTTCCTCATGTTTGATGCTCAATCGAACGTGCGAATGCCTGCGCACTCTTATCGAACGGAGCACTCTGAGAGGCACTTGTAACGTTTTCCGTGGCTCGCCTTTTAACGGGCAATCATGATCCGCATCATGTCGGCGGAGTTCTCGAGGTGATCAGCAATGTCGCCAGTAGTCTCCACCAGGCGGACCATAACAAAAAACGTTCTGGCGGGAATCTCTTCGTCCGCACAAAGACGGATTAACAAGGTCTTCTCCAGGTCATCAGATTCTTTTTCCCGGAAACGTATCTCTCGAATGATTTCCTTGACTGCTTCGCGGTCCCGCTCCATGCGAGAAGTGAAATACGTGTGGGCTCTTCTGACCATCTCCGGCGAGAATCCTATGTAATCACCGACTTCCTTTGTCAACAGAATATAATCCTTCTGAATGTCTTCAGCTATTTCCAATTTGTAATATGACATCCAGTACAGCGCGTTCTTGACGCTGTCGACCACTTTGTCCGCTTCTCTCAGAAATGTGAAAAATACTGATTTGTCGAAGGGCATCAGAAGGGAGGCTGGCAAGTGTGCTCGAATATTTCGCTTCATTCGGTCGGCTTCGCTTTCTATCTCACGGATGTCCTCTTTGAGAAGCTCGAATTTGTCGCGCTCGTCCGCAAAATAGGCTTTCACCGCCGTGACAAATATGGGCCCGCATTGCGCTACCTTATCTGCATGCTTGAGGGTGTTCTCCAGTGGAGAGCGTCGGAATAAATTACCTAGTACGAGTCTCATGAGTCACCATCCTATAGGCTTCCCTTGATCAAGAGAATTAATGCGACATAAATGATTGCTGAAGTTATGGCTGCAATGGGAACCGTTATTACCCAGTACACCATGATGCGTGCCAGCGTCCGCAAGTCGAGAAGTCCTTGAAGTCCTCGTGCCAGGCCTACACCGACGAAGGCTCCGACTGCGGCATGGGTCGTGGACACCGGAAGGCCCATCATAGAAGCCACGAGAATGACCGTGGCAGCCGAAAACTCCACCGTAAAACCTCGCACGCTGGTCAATTCGGTGATCTTGGACCCCATGGTGTCAATAACCCTGTATCCCCAGGTACATATTCCCACACAAATCATGGCTCCGCCAAAAGCGAGTAGTTCAACGGGTACAGGCGCCTTTTCGGCCACCATTCCAGTCGAATATATGTAGTAAATGCCGGCGAGCGGGCCCATGGCGTTGGCCACGTCATTGGCTCCTGTCCCGAAAGAGACGTAACACGAAGTCATGACTTGTAAATACCGAAAGATCTCTTCAGCAACCTCAAACCTACCCTGACGGAGCTTGTACTGCAGAATGCCCAGACAAATCAAATAGCCTGTGAGGGCAAAGACCCCTGGGATGATCAGGGCTTGTGTGCCTTCGAGTCCCAGTTTCTGTCCGAGTGGTGTCTCAAGAAACAGAGACAGTGTCACAATGAAGACGGTGGCAGCCACCAGGAAAGGACTCGTGATGACAGCCCCACGAGCGGTGTCCATTCGGGAAAGAATCGTTCGATCGATAAATTTGAACAATAAAAAGGCCGCTACTCCGCTTAAGACCGGGGAAACAATCCACGACGACACAATGTATGCGATCTTGCTCCAATGAACCACCTTCGGGCCTCCGGCTACTATGCCGATTCCAATCATGGCCCCCACTATGCTGTGAGTTGTGGAGACCGGCAAATTCTTGTAGGTGGAAAGACATACCCAAAACGAAGCTGCGAACAAAGCGGCCAAGAGGCCCAGCCAGATGAGTTTTGGATCTCCGATGGCGGTTTGGTCGATAATTCCTTTGAGGATGGTTTGAGCGACGTGGGAACCCACGAACGTGGCCCCGAGAAATGTTAGAACGGTTGCCAAAACCAGGGCCTGCTTCAAGGTGATGACCTTCGCACCGACCGCTGACGCCATGGCATTGGCGCAATCGTTGGCTCCGATGTTCCAGGCCATGTAGGCCCCAGCAACCACACTCAAAACGAGCAAGAAAAACTGGCCGTCCATTGACGAACTCCCACCATCTAACAAAGTCGACGCATCCACGATCCGGTTCTGACGAGGGAATGGGAGTGTAACACGAAGGTGAGTACCGATAGAACCATTAACTATAAAAGTGCTGCGCAAACCGGAATGGAGTCATC
>DATHCX010000042.1:0-15309 GCA_035319325.1 Desulfomonilaceae bacterium | reverse complement strand
ACCTTTAGCTGGATCACCACCTACCGACGGATTGTTGTCAGATATGAGAATCATCTCAGTATGTTCGTGGCCTTCTTCCAACTCGCTTGTGTCATGGTAACGTTGAAGAAATGTTTATGAGGTTTTGCAACCACTTCTAGTGTAGTGTTGCAGTAATAGCTTTACGTCTGAACTCGGAGCGAATCTTCCTAGAAGTACCTGCCACGACGACCGAACCGTAAAGTCATTGCTGAAACACAACACTAGTGTGCTGTCCCACAAGTAACTTAGGTAACCGGCCATCTGAGCCTCTCCCGAAGTTTTCATCGAGCAAGGGTAGCCGGTTTTGTCATTGCGAGCAAAGCAATCTCGCGTAGTTGCAGGATAAGGGCTGGAGCTTGCTTCGTCGCGTCGCTCCTCGCAATGACACTGATTCGCGTCCCGACCAAGTCGGTGATGTGAAAGCTATTTGCGATACACAACACTAGGAGGGAGTTTGGGCGGGCCAGTCTTTACAAAGAGGGTCACCCCAATGTTGTTTCTTTGAACGCGCGATGATGTGCACTATCAGAAATTGTCGTACATGGACCGGTGAACCCGGGGTGTCAGATCCTTGATCATCCGTGAAATGGCGCGGCGTCTGTTTCCCAGGGTGTCCGTAATCGTATCGGTTACATTGTACGTGTTCGACGCTGAGAAATCTTTGCTCCAGAGGCCCTTTTTCGAATCTTCTTTCTCAAGAGAACAGTGAACTTTCAGGGTTCCGATCCGTGTCAATTCCTTGCCGTCGGCCCGGTACGTGGACGGAGTATCCTCGTAATCCGAAATAACGGTCTTCAGAGAAACATCGCCTCCGGTCCTCACAGGGTTAAGCCTGGTGCCCAGAGCGAATTCATCCCGCAAATCATTCGTCAACTCGGTTTCAATGCCCGTTACGATGGTATTGTTCACTGCGCTTTCAACTACGATCGTCTTGATATCGGGCGGGAAGGGAGTGTCGTCCTTGCGTCCGCTGAAATGCACCCCGCAGCCGGAGACTACGAGAGAAACGATAATGAGAATGGAGCAAAGCCCTCGCGCAATCCCGGTCATCATCATGTGAGGATTACAGCCTTCCTGCGAACAGTCTCTTGGTGATTGTTGCCTTGCCCTCTGTCGAACCGGACACCGCATGAGGCAGGAAGGTTATTCGCACGATCGAGTGACTTTTCGACCGGAATACCCTTCAGTTCACCACCAGACTCAGCAGTTTTCCCGGAACGAGGACTGTTTTTCGAATGGTCTTGCCTTCCAAGAACTTCCGGACATTGCTCTCTGCAAAGGCCGCTTGTTTAATATCTTCCTCCGGCGCGTCCGCCGGGACGGTAATCTCACCCCGCTTCTTGCCGTTCACCTGGACAACGATGAGCATCGTGTCCTGTTCCAAGAGAGCAGGATCGAACGTGGGCCATGCAATCCGTACCATGCCCGGTTGTCCGCCCAAGGCTTCCCATAGTTCCTCTGAAATATGCGGCACAAAAGGCGAAAGCAGTATCACGACCACGCGAACCGCTTCTGCGAGCGCCGCACCGATATCCCGTCGATTCGCCTCCTCCGGGGTAACGCGACCAAGCTCGTTCGTCAATTCCATCACTGCGGCCACAGCGGTATTGAAATGGAACCGATTCTTGATATCGTCCGTTACCTTCTTGATCGTCTTGTGGGTGAGCCTTCGGATGTCCCGTGCTCGTTCGCTATCCTGTTCCGGACCGGGTTTCGTTCCTCTGTCCTTGTGCAGATACACGAGATTCCAGACCCGTCCCAGAAATCGATACGCACCCTCCACACCCTCGGAAGTCCATTCCAGGTCCCTTTCGGGTGGAGCCGCAAACATGCAGAAAAGTCTCACCGTGTCGGCTCCGTATCTCTTGATGAGTTCCTCGGGATCCACTACGTTTCCCTTGGATTTCGACATTTTCGCTCCGTCCTTGATGACCATTCCCTGGGTCAGCAGATTGGTGAACGGTTCATCGGAACGCTTTATGTTCAGGTCCCTGAGTACTTTGGTGAAAAATCGCGAATACAGAAGGTGAAGAATCGCGTGCTCGATCCCCCCGATGTACTGGTCTACGGGCAGCCAGAAGGCATCGCTTTCATGGTCGATAATCCCCTTGTCGTATCGCGGACACGCGTATCTGTCGAAGTACCAGGACGACTCGACAAATGTGTCCATCGTGTCCGTCTCCCTTCGTGCGGGTTTTCCGCACTTGGGGCACGGCACGTTTACCCACCAGTCGAGCTCCGGGAGAGGGGATCTTCCACTCACCGGAAACTCGATATCCACAGGCAGCACCACAGGAAGGTCCTCGTCAGGGACAGGCACTGCTCCGCATTCACCGCAATGTATAATGGGGATAGGCGCTCCCCAGTATCGCTGTCTCGATATTCCCCAGTCGCGAATGCGGTAATTGATCGTGAGCCCGCCTTTGTTCATCGATTCCAGCTTCAGTGCGATCGCTTTCTTTGCGAGTTCGTTGTCCATGCCGTCGAATTCCATCGAATTGACGAGTGTTCCCGGATCCACATACGCCTCGGTCATGGTCTGGGCTGTGAGTTCCCGGTCTTCGGGCTGAATCACAACAATCATATCCAGACCATATTTTCTGGCAAACTCGAAATCTCTCTGGTCATGGGCCGGTACTGCCATGACCGCGCCGGTGCCGTACTCGTACAGCACGAAATTCGCGACATATATGGGCATTCTTCGGCCCGTAAGAGGATTGATACAGTATGCGCCCGTGAATACGCCCTTCTTGTCGGCTTCCTCACCGATTCTCGTCTGCCAGTCTTGGGTAAGCACCTGATTGATGAATAGACTGACTTCTTTTTCTTGAGGCGTCCCTTTGGACAGCTTCAGGCACAAAGGGTGCTCGGGAGCCAGACTCATGAACGTAGCGCCATACAAGGTGTCCGGCCGCGTGGTGAAGACTTCTATGGATTCTGGGCTGCCCTCCATATCGAAAAGGATGCGGGCTCCGTGGCTTCGTCCGATCCAGTTCCTCTGCATGGTGAGGACTTTTTCGGGCCAACCCGTGAGCTTATCGCACCATTCCAGGAGTTCCTCTGCGTACCGGGTTATCTTGAAAAACCATCCGTCCTGCTCTTTTTGGACTACCGGTGTACCGCACCTCCAGCATGCTCCGGCTTCCACTTGTTCATTGGCGAGGACTGTAGCGCAAGGCTCGCAATAGTTCACAATGGATTTTTTCCTGTATACCAGCCCCTTTTCCAACATTCTCACGAACAGCCACTGTTCCCAGCGGTAATATTCCGGATGGCAGGTTGCAATCTCTCTGTCCCAATCGTACGAGAATCCCATTCTTTTTAATTGCTTGCGCATCTCATTGATATTGCCCATGGTCCATTTGGCAGGATGTGACTTGTTCTTTATTGCAGCGTTTTCCGCGGGCATTCCGAAGGCGTCCCATCCCATGGGATGGAGCACGTCATATCCTTGCATCATTTTGAAACGAGCCACCACGTCGCCGATGGAATAATTTCGTACGTGCCCCATGTGTATGCGGCCGGATGGATAGGGAAACATTTCCAGCACGTAGTACTTGGTTTTGGAGGTGTCGAGTTTCGCGTGAAACAGGTTCTCCCCGGCCCAATATTCCTGCCACTTCGTTTCGACCGCCTCGGGATTGTATTTGTTGTCCATGGTGCCTCCAGTACGCCCACGAGTTCGCCGTCTCGCGGCACCGGGTCGTGTGCCGGAGCTGCGCTCGGAAGTTCGAAATGAACTCATAACATACGGGGGGTACCTCTTCAATGGCTTTCGCTCTTGACCCGAGGCGGGGACGGACTTATGCTAACAGGTTATGTTCGCGAACCTGCTGCGCTGCCGGCCCAAAGCGGCATGCTCGGACCGACGTCTTCCAGAAAACTCATAGGGGATAAGATGACTTTGGAACATTCAATAAGTCCTGATGGGGAAAAATTCCTGCTCCCTACGAAAGAAGAATACGAACTGGAGTTCAGGCGCCTCGAAAACCTTGCTGCAGCCAATCGTGCAAAGGGTCGGGAAATTGTCGTGGTCATCGGAATGGGATTCGTGGGTGCAGTGATGGCCGCTGTCGTGGCGGATTCCACGGATGCGTCCGGCGCTCCCGGCAAGTTCGTCATCGGCATGCAAAGGCCCAGCACCAGGAGCTTCTGGAAAATTCCTCTGCTGAATCGCGGGGTCGCGCCCATCAAATCCGAGGATCCGGAAGTTCCGGAGATCATTCGCCGATGCGTGGTCGATAAGCAAACGCTTACCGCATCGTTCACCTACAAGGCCCTCGCGCTGGCAGACGTGGTCGTGGTGGACGTTCAATGCGATTACATCAAGGAAGCCCTCAATGACATCAGTACCGGATATGTCCAAATGGAGGAATTGGAAAAGGCCCTGGAAATAATCGGGGAAACGATTCAACCTCACGCGCTGGTCCTTATCGAAACTACGGTTCCGCCCGGCACGACGGAACAGGTGGCTTACCCGGTCATAAAGAAAGCTTTTAGGACACGCAACATTGCCTCCGAACCGGTTCTTGCACACAGCTATGAGCGCGTTATGCCCGGAGCGAATTACGTGAATTCCATCAGAAATTTCTGGCGGGTTTGCAGCGGCATAAATCAGGAATCCCGGGATCGCGTGGTGAAATTCCTGAACGAAGTGATAGATACGAAGAATTTTCCCCTCACCTGCCTGGACCGTCCCATGGAATCCGAAACGGCAAAGATTGTGGAAAATAGCTATCGAGCTACTATTCTGGGTTTTCTCAATGAGTGGAGTCTCTTCTCAGAGCGTAACGGGGTCGATCTCATCAAGGTGATCGATGCAATCAAGGTTCGGCCCACACATTCGAACCTCATCTTCCCCGGTCCCGGAATCGGTGGATATTGTCTGCCCAAGGACGGCGGACTCGGAGTATGGGCGTACAAGCACCTGATGGGATTCGAGGATGCTCTGTTCAAGATTACCCCCCTGGCCATAAACATCAATGACAGCAGGGCCCTCCACGTCCCGGAACTCGCTCGGGACGCGCTCAGGAATATGGGGAGATATATAGCCGCATCCAAAGTGGCGCTCCTGGGAGCGTCTTACAGAGAAGATGTGGGCGATACGAGGTACAGCGGCTCCGAGATAATTCTTCGGCGGCTCGCGGAAATGGGTGCCGAGGTGTGCGTTCACGACCCGTACGTGGATCACTGGTGGGAATTCGAGGCTCAGGCCACGTACCCCATGCCAGGAAAGAGTCGCTCCCGTTTTTTCAGAGGGCAGAAGAAGCTCAATGTGCTGGCCGTTGCCAAGACTCTCGACGAGGCCCTCCAGGGCGCGGATGCGGTCATATTCGCGGTGCGCCACAGGCAATTCCTGGACTTGCAGCCGGAGAAGGTGGTTGAAGCAGCAGGCGGTCCCATCGCGGTCATCGACTGTTTCGGCATGCTTAACGATGACCGGATCAAGCACTATTTTCAGTTGGGGTGCGAGGTGAAGGGCTTGGGCAGGGGCCACATCAATCGCCTGAAGAAGCTTTACAAGAAATAACCACGGCAAAGCCCGAAGCAATCTCCAACTGACCAAAACCGAGATTGCTTCGTCGCTCCGCTCCCCGCAATGACATGATGGAACCGCCGGAATACGGGCGAGAATAATGAGAGAATCCGACACAATTTTCGAGCACTACAACAACACCGTGGAGGGGCCGGGCTTTGGGAGCATACGAATCGGTCTATAGTGCTGCGCATTAGGAATGCGTCTGCCGGCCAGGTGTCCTCTTCGCTCCGGACGGCCTGGCTGGCTGCGGATGGAAAGCACCATGTTCAATGCCCAGCAATATAGCCAATCCGCTGGCGGTCTCGTGTAATGAAACACCACAATCCCATGCATCCGCAAGCGGCCACGCAGAGCCATGCAAAAATGTCGCCGAAACTGCAGTAGAAGGAACCGGCTCGTCCAGCGCGGGGTACCGTGACCACAAAATAGCCTTCTTTCTGCAGCGGGATGCTCGTTACCATGTTCCCTGCCGGATCAAAAGCCGCACTGATACCGGTGTTGGCCGAACGAAGCAACCAGACGCGATTTTCCACGCTCCTGAGTTTGGCCATGGCCAGATGCTGATATGGAGCGCCGGTGTCTCCGAACCATCCATCATTCGTAATGTTAACGAGTAATTGAGCGCCGTTGGCCAGAGCTGCTCGCGCAAGATCGGGGAAAATAGCTTCGTAACAAATGAGCACGCTAAAAGGCACACAACCGGGTACGGACAGAACCGTCATGAAGTGGCCCGGAGAATAATCGGCTTCTCGCGCCGCGATTCCCGGCCCGAGCGGCAATAACCAGGAAAGAGGCATGTACTCTCCGAACGGCACGAGGTGGATCTTGTCGTATCTCCCGGTGAGATTCACGCCGTCCATGAGAAGTGCGCTGTTGTAATAGTAGTCGTTGCCGTCCACGGTTTCGCAGTAGGGTGCTCCCACCAGCATGGGTACGCCGAGGATTTCGGAAATCCGTCCGGGCTGCTGCGTGTCCGGGTCCCTGGTGCCGAAAAGCACTGGCACGCTTGTTTCGGGCCAGATCAACAGCCGGGCTCCCTCACGAACAGCGGCGGCCCCCAGCCTTTCGTACGTGCTGAATGTCAGCTCCCGGGTCCGGGCTTCCCATTTCATTTCCTGAGGAATGTTTCCCTGAAGAACTCCGATGGGGCAGCTCTCGCCCGATGGACTGGCGGGCGAAAATTCCAAGATTCTCACCTGTCCGTACATGATTGCCGAAACCGCTATCAGAACCGCGATTCCCAGCATCAACAGCCGGGGCCGCTTTTTCTGGGCAACTGATTGTATGAGGTCCGCCGCGGCTCCATTCACCAGGAGAAGGAGAAAAGAGATGCCGTAAATGCCCGTAATATCTGCGATCTGAACGACATGCAGTCTGCCGGCCTGAGAATAGCCGGCAAGGTCCCACGGAAAACCGGAAAAAATGACAGCTCGGATGTATTCAATACCTGTCCAGATAAACGGAGCGGTGAGAAAAACCGAAAACCCCCTCCTGCCGCAAACTGCCACCGCCGAAGCAAACCCCGCAGGAAATGCGGCCAACATGAAAATGAGCGCAAGAAAAGTCAGGACAGCAGGAACGGCTCCGAAATGGCCATGTGTGACCAGCGTTGAATAAATCCAGTTCATGTCCAGCATGAAAAAAGCTATGCCGAATGCTGCGCCGTAAAAAGGGGCGCGACCAGGAGTGCCGTCCTGTTCGAGGACACACAGTAGCGGCACAAAAGCAATCCAAGCAAGAAAATCAAGGTTGAACGGCGGAAAGGCAAGGGCCAACAAAAAGCCTGCCGCGGCAGCCGCAGCGAGAGAGGTTTTCATGGATTCGTGTCAGGTTGGCTGGATGGGACGTCAGCTGCGGGCTCGCCTCCCGGCGGACTCACGGAGACCCTGGTGATTCGTTTTTGGTCTCCTGCAAGAATCTTGATGCGTATCCCCTCGAAATCTATTTCTTCGCCTTTCCTCGGGACCCGTCCCAGTAAATGAATAATGAATCCGCCCAGTGTGTCGTAGCCTTCCCTGGGAAGCCCCACCCCAAAGCGCTCCTCGAAATCGTCGAGGTTCGCCCACGCGTTCACGAGCACGGAGCCGTCTTCCTGAGGGAGGAACAATTCTTCTTCGGTGTCGTGTTCATCGCGGATCTCACCGATTATCTCCTCGATGATATCTTCGATGGTCACAATCCCCGCGGTCCCACCGTATTCGTCGACGATCACGGCAAGATGAGACTTCTTGGAGCGTAATTCGTTAAGAAGATCGTTGATCCTTTTTGTTTCCGGAACAAAAAACGGGTCCCTGAGTATCGGTTCAATTCGAAATTCCTCTCCTCCGTCGAGCCACAACGGCAAGAGGTCTTTGGCATTGAGTATTCCGATGATATGGTCGATGTTCTCATTGTAGACCGGCAGGCGGGAATGTCCTGATTCGATGATTGTGCTGAGAATTTGTTCTTTGGTGCTACCCCGGGAAATCCCCACAATATAGGTTCTCGGGATCATGATTTCACGAGCGACCGTTTGTTTGAGCTCGAATATACCCTCGATCATGTCGCCTTCGTCATGATCGATCAGTCCCTGCTCCTCGCTCTCGTCCAGAACTTCCTGAATTTCCTTTTGCCTGCGTTGCAAGCCCATAATTTTTTTTAATTTGCGAAGCAGGCTTTCCTGTTTGTCAGGTTGGGTTTCTTCCAAAGAAACACACACCCCCTTATATACTCTGTATGCGATGCCGCTGACTCCGGGCTGAAACCGGTGGTGTACTGGAACGGCATGATCGCTACTCAGATAGCAAGCAGCGGAAAAAGTGTCAAGGGTTGAGCCCCGGCCCGCGGAATAAGTGCCTACATCAAAAAGGTTTTCCTTCAGAGCACCGTCCCGGTTCCGCAAGGAGTCTGGGAAACGCTGTAAAAGTAGAACGTAATCCTTCTCCGCTAAAGAGTCACTGATGTTGATTCTTCCTTGACATGGCGCTCCGTCCGTGTTAGCGACCCTTCCATCTCACATTTTGGTTTGTTTTTTTGTTTAGTCAAGGAGGACATGGTGGATTACCTCTGTCGCTGTGGACGGTTTGGCACTCTCTTGACCCTCGTGACGTTCCTTTTGACACCTTCTCCCGCAGCGAGCTGGGACGGAACCCTGGCACCACTGAACACCGCCACCCCGATCCTGCCCGGTTCCGGTTGTCATGCATCTCTCGCCCTTCCTGAAATGCCTTATATGTTCGATCCCGGCCCCGAATACCTGGTCAAGCTCGCTTACGGCCGTACATACGGCACGTCAACCCAATTGGATTACGCGACGGTGGAGATGAGTAGGCCGTTATCCAGGTATCCCACGTTGACCCTGTGGGGGCCTGCGATGGGCGAAGTCCAGATTGCGATGCTCGCTTCCTACGTAGTTTACTACGAGGGCACAATAGAGCGAATCAAAAAGCTCGATTTCCATGACGGATACGAGTTCGGATGGATTCCCAAAGGTAAGGTCACTTTTCCCAAGGGAGCAGGAGGATTCGCTCCGTACCTGGAAAGCGGCGCCGGAGTCAGCTACGTGTCCGAAACATATCGCAATTCCGGTTCGCGCTGGAATTGGTCGTTTATCGGTGGATGCGGTCTGGAAAGGTGCTTGCCGGGCAACGGGCTCCTGTCGCTCGGACTCCAGTGGAGGCATTTGTGCAACGGCAACATGTGGGGAAAAGGGGACGAGCTTCACAATTCGAATTCCGGGACGGACATGATTCAGGGTCTCGCCACGTTTCTCCACCGCTTCTGATACGGATTCGCTTTTTTACAGGTAACTCGATTCCCGCCACAGGCTCGGGGCACTCCTTCGCTGCGGACGACGCAGAGCCGTCTCATCACTTCGTGCAGGAGAGCCCCCAGCCCTGACATCTCATACATCTTGTGGCGAATGCGTATGATGGGGCGTCGGCAAACAGCGGCGTCGCGCTTGTCCGAAGACGATGTTCGTCTGATCTTAGGATACGCCCGTGCACAATATCCATCCTGTTACGAGTGGGGAAAGGCCTTTATCGCAAGCGCAGCGAAGCAATCTTCGTCTTTATATATCGAGATTGCTCCGTCGTTTCACTCCTGGCAATAACAGGGAAACGACGATGCCTCTGCGAAACTGAACGATTACCGTGCGCATGCATTTAGGTCTTTTCTCATGAACGGATATGCGTTAGACTGCCTGGGTAAGCTATCCAAAATCCGGGAGAACTGGAACCGATGCACTGGAAAAAGATTTCCCTTCTGGTAGGAATCCTTCTATTTTTTTCGGCAGGCGCCGTTCATCCCATCACGTGCGAGGAATGCAAAGAAGTTGAACGCAACATAAGTTCCACTGAACAGGAAATCAAGAAGCAGGATACAGAAGCAGAACGTGCTCTCGAGAAAAAAGATCTGCCCAAAGCGACGCAAGCACAGAAACAGATTTCAGAATTGACCAAGAAGCTCACTGAATTGAGAGGTCAGACCGGCAAGTGCAAGGACGCCTGCAAACCGGACGTCGTGAAAAAGACGGAATGTCGGAATATCCTGACCGAGATAGCTGCACTCGAGGCAGACGCCGCTGCCTCGGAAGCAACTGAAAAAATAGACGAGAAATACAAGTCCTTGGCGAATTGTCACAGAGAACTCCAGGAACTCTCCGCTAAAAGATAAACGGAGTGTTTTGCAACAACTCGTCGAGCCATTGAAATAACCTTCTCCTTGGCCCACCCGGAGCTGGCCCCCATGAGGCTGTGATCCTTTCTTGCACCGGCAGTCGTTCAATGGGGAGTCGGGCTCACGAATCAGCTTTGTAAGCGCACAGGTCGCCGCACATCGTGCAGGTTTCGTGATCCTCACGGCAGGTGCGGGCCCGGATCTCCCGGGCAAGCTCAGGGTCCAGAGCAAGCCTGATCTGTTCAGCCCATTTTCGGCTTTTCCGGGCTCTGCTCATTTTCTCGTCCCATTCCCATGCCCCCGGCCTCTGTCGCACGAGATCTGCTGCGTGTCCGGCTATCCGTGCAGCGAGCACACCCATGCGCACGTCGTGCACATCCGGCAGACCCAGGTGTTCCGACGGAGTGACGTAACACAGAAAATCCGCACCGTGCATTGCTGCAACCGCACCTCCGATTGCGGAGGTTATATGATCCATTCCCGGAGCAATATCCGTCACGAGGGGACCGAGGACGTAAAACGGAGCATCGTCGCAGAGCTTCTTCTGAAGCTGCATCTGTGCGGGAATCTGGTCCAGGGGAACATGTCCGGGGCCTTCAATCACGGCCTGGACGCCCTTTTGTCTGGCTCTGCGAGCGAGCTCTCCCAGGGTGATGAGCTCATCCACCTGGGCCCGGTCCATCGAGTCCGCGATTGCTCCGGGTCGCAGGCCGTCCCCCAGGCTGATGACCATTCCGTAGTGTTTGCAGATGTCCAGCACTTCGTCGTATCGCTCGTAAAGCGGATTTTCCCGGTTGTTAGCCCTCATCCAACGGGCAAGAAAGCTCCCCCCGCGACTCACGATGCCGCATACCCGGGGTTTTCGCTCGAGATGCCCGAGAGCCGACAGGGTAACCCCGCAATGGACCGTGACAAAACTGATGCCATCCTCGCCGTGCAGCCGTATTGCGTCCAGCATCTCTTCCGCAAGCATGCGCTCGGCGCCTCCCCGTTTCCTGACGGATTCCACGATAGCCTCATATATAGGGACCGAACCGACGGGCACCGGTGAAGAATCCACAATTTTTCGCCGAACGGACCGCAGATCGCCGCCGGTGGACAAGTCCATCACCGCGTCCGTTCCTGCTTTGACAGCGGCTTCAAGCTTACGCAGCTCTAAGCCTTCATCGTGCACGTCGCCCGAAGTGCCGATGTTCGCATTCACTTTGATTCGAAGATTCTCGCCCACGGCGACGGCCTTCCCTGCCGGGGGCGCCTTGAAAACCGCTACTCTCCCCCTATTGAAGCTCTGTTCGACTAGTCGATGATCTATTCCTTCTTCCAGAGCGATTTCTTTCAACAAATTTTCCACAATATGTATCTCCATATGTCTTTTTCTGTAGTATAGAAGCATGCGGGAATGTTGTCCATCGGACAAAAGTCAGTTTGAATTGAAAAATTGAAAGAGCGTCATCGGATTGCCATGCTGTATTCAGGAGATAAGCCGAATCCCGATCTTCGTCCATTTGTGGACGCGCACCTGGAGAGCCGGCCCTTCGATCCGGACAGCGACGCCTATCAGGTGCCGGAGTTTACTCGATCCATCCGTACCAACAAGAATTCCCATATATACAGCATGCATGCTTATCATCTGGGCAAGAAGCCTGTCGACGCGATTGAGGCGTACATAAGACATTATACAGAAAGAGGCGATCTGGTTCTCGACCCCTTTTGCGGGTCGGGAGGAACCGCTCTGGCTGCGTTGATGAACGGGAGGAAAGCGGTCGCGATTGACGCGTCTCCGGCGGCTACGTTCATAACCCGTTTTTATCTGTCCCGCTGCGACCCGGATGACCTCGAGCGGCGTTTCAGTTCCCTGTGTGCAAAGGTCGCCGTAGAAATGGAATACCTGTATCGTACGACGTGCCATAGATGCGGCAGTCCCGGGACGATCCATTACCTGATTTATTCCAATGTTTATGAATGTCCGGAATGCGGGCGGCACACCACCTATTTTGAGGCGGCCCTTCGCAGGCCCGCAGCTTGCCCGGCATGCGGCACGGCAATCACACCGTATCTCGGAACTCGCGGCAGCGAGCCGGTCGCGGTAAATTTCACCTGCTCCGGGCGGTGTATTCCAAAAAGGACTCTCAGGTCGGTCCTGGGAAGTCGCGAGGAGCGGCTCGCGTTCCAAAGGATCGATCTGGCTCGCATTGCTGAAATAGACAAGGAACCGGTTGCGTATCCGTATCCGCAGCAGTTCATGATGAACGTGCACGACTCGGCAGTCCCGTGGGGAGACGAATGGCGGCCGAGTCGAAATTTCAGACGCGTTGCAGATCTTTTCACCGTGAGAAATCTGCGTGCACTTGGTGCCTTTATGCAAGCCGCGGGTCGGGACGAAGATCTGCGGGCGGTCATTACTTCGGGAATGTTTGCCGTGAGCCGCAAAGCGCAACATCTCAGTGGCGGCGGCGGTTATATTCCCGGGAATTGGGCCTTGCCGCCCATGTCGAAACAACGAAACGTCCTGGAGAGCCTCACGACAGTTTTCCGCCGCATTGTGAAGGCAAAAAGAACACTGAACAAGTGGGTGGTGACTCAAGATGCCCGCATTTCCACACAATCTGCCGTTTCTCTCTCTGAAATACCGTCCGGTTCGGTCGATTACATTTTTACCGATCCTCCGTACGGGGGGGCGGTTCAATATGGGGAGCTGAATTTCGTCTGGGAATCGTGGTTGGGATTGAATACCGACTGGCACCACCATGAGATCATCGTAAACAACACCCGCAACCGGAGCCTCGAAGACTGGGCGGGTATGATGTTTCAAGCGATTTCCGAATGCTTCAGAGTCCTGAAGCCGGGGCGATGGCTGAGTTTGTGCTATCACGACGGTTCATCGCTGACCTGGAGGCACGTCCAGGACATCATGAGCCGAGCGGGATTCGTCACACAAGACTCGAACGAGGCAACCGTAATTGACACGGGTTCAAACACGTACAACCAGCGCGTCGCTGACAAACTCGTGAAACGGGATCTGGTCATAAATTTCCGAAAACCGGAAAAATATGAAAGCCGGAATGCAGCCTACGAAGCCGGAATCGAGGAGTTCCACGAGATTGCAGTCTCGATCATTACCGCATATCTTTCAGCCCATCCTGGTTCGACAAAAGATCGGATTTACGACCACGTGGTGAACGTATTGGTACGGCGGGGTTGCATGAGACGCCACAACTTCGAAAAACTCCTGAATCGAGTGGCTTTTACGAACCGCGGACATGCGTGGTTCTTGAAGGAGTCGGTTCTGTGAAAGAGCCGTTCAATTAACGGATGCCGAGAACTAATCGGCGTGTTCCGTCAGAGTGCCGAGGCTTTTTGATGCGGAAACCGACCGTATCCGCTCAGTCACGGGCGTGAAAAGGGCTTACAATGGCGAGCGAAGCGAAGCCATCGCCCTCGAATATCGAGAGTGCTTCGTCGTTTCACTCCTCACAAGGACTGGAAAACAACGGTTCCCTCGCGAGACTGAATGAATACAACTGAGTGGCGTTTCTCATGGATAACCGATATAAGACTGTATAAGGATAGTTGACAGTGCCTGTAAAACTTTTTGACATCACACGCCGAGTCCGACCTTCTCAAAACTGACTTTTTTTGCAGAAATTGAACCGTTTTGCAGAGTTTACTTTTACCTGGTAGCTGGGCACAACATTTGCACAACATTGCACGAAGCTTACTGCATTGAACCGCTCGGGTGGCACCCGTTCCAAACCAATGCTCTTAGTCTGTACTGAAACGGTCCCGCGTTATTTCTGCCCGGCATTGCACGTGCGGCAGTGAAAAAATTCATCTGTTCGAGGAGTCACAATGCAAAAATCATGGTCAATACTTTTGGGTGCGGTTCTGGCACTCGCGCTCTTTGCCGCAGGATTCGCAGAGGCACAAGATGGCAGCAACAATTTTGTTATTAGAGTGCGAGGCGCTGACAGTGTCGCCGGCCGCGTGGATAAACTTGCAAAAATATTTATGAAAGAGCATCCACAGTTCAATATTATCGTAAGCGGAGGATCCAAAGAGATCGGGCTTAGCTATCTTATTGATAAGACAAGTGAAGTAGCAATGGCTCCTCGAAGAGCAACAGACCAAGAAACCAAAGATGCTGCGTCAAAGGGCGTGGATCTGGTTGAGAGACTCATCGGGTACGGCGGTATTGCCGTCGTCGTAAACTCGGGCCTTCCGCTTGACGATCTAGCTGTGGAACAAGTTCAAAATATACTCAAGGGAGAACACACGCGATGGAGCCAGGTCGGAGGACCCGACGAACCCATCGAACTGTTCATGCCCGGAGAAATTCATGCAGGTACCCTCTTTTTCATCCGGAACGACCTTCTCGGAGGAGCTGTTATCACGAACAAGGCGGAGAACGTGGGTTCTTTCGAAAGTATTCTGAGGAAAGTTGGGACCACGAAAGGAGGAATCGGGCTCACCAGAGTTCGTGATGCTCTCGAATCCAGCCTTTCGGCGAACACCCAGTTCAAGGTTCTGGCCATAAAAAAGACCGCTGATTCATCCCCGGTGAAACTGTCCCGATCGGCGATCGCGGACGGCACGTATCCGATCAAACGGCCGTTTTTCCTCTATCTGGACCGCAGGGCAAGTCCCGAAGTGAGACAATTCGTGGATTTCGTGGTTGACAAAGGGTGGGGACCGCAACGCATCGAATAATACCAGTCGATCAGGCTTCTCCGCTGAGGGCGAACGAAAGCCGCCCCCTTGACCCTGTCTCCATTCTCACCTGGCCGTGTCGGCAGATTCGTATTCATTCACGAGAGATACGGGGAGGCGCCTCTTACAAGAAGCGCCTCCCCACTTTCGCAACATCTGAGACCAATGCGCAATCAGACAAGTGACGATGGATGAAGCCTGTCCTGGGGGGTCTCCGCAGCAAAGTCAGGCCGCGCCGTTCGTAGCGGAGGAGATCTGGCAGGACAGGCCGTGAACCAACTTTTCAATGTTACTCTTTTGAAAGCGCATTGGTATGATACGCATTCGCCACAAGATTTTTAAGATTGCCGGGCTGGGGGCTCTCCTGAGCGAAGTGATGAGAC
>DATHCX010000041.1:0-14993 GCA_035319325.1 Desulfomonilaceae bacterium | reverse complement strand
GCCAGGAGATGCACATGCCCTGCCGAGTTCCGCCGAAGTGCGAAGCCACCTGCTTGGTCCACTTGTATGGCGTGTCGAAGGCCCAGGTCCAGCCTACCGCCATGTGGTTGTACGTACGGTCCGAGCCCCAGACGTCATAGAAATACTTCAACTGATCCGCGACCGGGACCTCCACGCCGTTGA
The DNA here is from genome assembly GCA_035319325.1 of Desulfomonilaceae bacterium. GTDB lineage: Bacteria > Desulfobacterota > Desulfomonilia > Desulfomonilales > Desulfomonilaceae > DATHCX01. The sequence continues at coordinate 14,810 of DATHCX010000041.1, read as the reverse complement.
ATTGGGCGACCTCGTTCGGCGTCCCGTTGGGAGATCCCTCGGCGCTGGAACCATTGTCACCGCTGATGTAGATGATCAACGTGTTGTCAAGCTTGCCCATGTCCTCAATGGCCTGGATGACGCGGCCGATCTCGTAGTCGGTGTAGGCGAGATACGCAGCATAGACATCGGCCTGGCGGATAAACATCTTTTTCTCTTCCGCGGTGAGCTGGCTCCACTGCTTCAACAGGTCGTCCGGCCACGGCGTGAGCTTTGCGTTGGGCGGGATCACGCCGAGTTTCTTCTGGTTGGAAAAAATCTGGTCGCGCAGTTCGTTCCAGCCCTTGTCGAACAAATGCATGTCGCTGATTTTTTTGATCCATTCCGGTGTCGGGTGGTGCGGAGCGTGGGTTGCGCCGGGGACATAGTGGACGAAGAACGGCTTCGCTGGATCGACTTCGTTCAACATCTTCATGTGAGCAATCGCGTCGTCAGCCATTGCGGTGATCAAGTTCCATTTGGGATTGCCGATATAAGGGTAGATTGCCGTCGTGTTGCGGAAGAGGTTCGGCTGCCACTGACTGGTGTCACCGCCGACGAATCCATAGAAGTACTCGAATCCCATGCCGATGGGCCACTGGTCGAACGGCCCGGCCTGACTTGCCTGGAAGGACGGCGTGTTGTGATCCTTGCCGAACCACGAGGTGGCGTAGCCGTTGTCCCTCAGGATTCTTCCGATGGTCGCCGAGTCCTTTGTGATGATGCTGTCATAGCCTGGGAATCCCGTTGACGTTTCTGAGATCTGGCCGAAGCCCACCGAATGATGGTTGCGCCCGGTGATGAGCGCCGCTCGCGTCGGCGAGCAGAGCGCAGTGGAGTGGAACTGCGTGTAGCGCAGCCCGGCATTGGCTATTCTGTCAAGAGCAGGCGTCGGAATGACTCCGCCGAATGTGCTGGGAGCGCCAAAGCCGCAGTCGTCCGTCATGATCAGGAGCACGTTCGGCGCGCCTTTGGGCGGCACCACCCTGGGCGGCCACCACGGCTTGGACTGGTAGGCATTGAGGTTGATTTCACCGCCGAATTCGGGTGGCGGGTTTGGGAGATGTTTTCCGTCAATGGTTGTGGTCGCTGAAGGTGAGCCGAGGATGCCGGTGGTTTGCTGAGCCTCCACTGGATGCACAGAGAGCGTAACAGTGCCTATAAGAGCCAGGATTGCCAGCAGCGCCACTTTCGTCTTCATGTGTTTTCTCCTCTGGGTATTGTGACGAAGGCACAGCCCCACGTCGGTCAGCTCGTGTTTCTTGACACACATGCCCCCACCTCCTTCGGGACAAGTCGAGACGCGGTTAAAGGGAAACTCGTGGTGAGTCACTTCATCTGCCCGGCCGCTCAAACGCATGGCTGTCGGCCGAAATAACCTCATGGTTCCTCACCTGGTCCTGACAAAAACCACTTCAAAGCTTTGTTGGATTGCGGCCTGAAAATAGACGCCCTTGAGCTGATCGGTTTGAGGATCGTACGTCAATGTATAGGTGCACCCGGGGTATCCGGCATCTCGTAATTCGATGAATACCTTGGTGGTAACCCCTTCTCGACTAGCCTCGGCCCTCGAAATATTGATCAGCCTCGGGTTACGATATGCCGCATCCATCTTGCCAGTAGCATCTATATTTTTGATTTCACATAGATATCCACCGTCCGGGCGACGCCAACGGCCCTTCAGGAATGCAAAGTCTGGATTGTCCTCGGGTGGAGATTCATCATTTCTTACTTGGACTGTGGCCGGGAGTTCGAGGGCGTTCGCTCTTGCCGGTTCCGCCTCGAAAATCGAAAGGAACGCCAGACAAAAACATAATGTGACGAGAAACGCAATTTTTTTGGGAAACGCGGCTGGTCCGCGAGCTGTACATGAGTGTTGACGGCCCACCCGTTCCTTGTAAATACATCGACTCATAGCCCCCCCCTTTCTTATTCTAATTCGCCTCTCGAGAGCCGGCACGAGCTTGAGCCAGGCTCCGTGGGAACGCACCCACTTCTGCCAAAAATTGTCGGGGCCCGTTGATTTCCCGGTCTTTCGATCAGAAAGCCCCCTGGTTTCAAGAGTCGTTTCATGCCGTACGCCTCCAACCGCACGAATTAACCCTTTCCGGAGCGGTTCGAGAGTCGTGGCGATTCCAAGCCCGACCCAAGTGCTCAGCGGCCGCAGGATGAGCGGTCCGACTACAATTCCAGGTTCCCCATGCCGTTTGTGGAGCGTGAGCCCGTAGAATCCTTCGACTGCACTTCAGTAAAGTGCGTCCTCACGGTAGATCCGGTCGTCCCGAGCACTTCGCTCATGCTCTCTTCAACGTGCCCGTCAATAGCTATCCACTGTCAAACCGACATTTCTCATCAATTCCGTTTTAATTCTAAGACCGGGTGCACTCACCTGTCAACGGAGGCAAACCACACTCCCGGTTCTTTAGAGGGTCCCTGATTCTCGTGCCTGAATCCTTTTTTCCCGTTGGGCATCTTTAACGTCAAGAATAGTTCTGTGGGAGATTACCATGAAAACTATTGACGAAAGCATGGACGTGGATTCGGTTTCAAGAGACGATCTGGCGTGGGCGCGCGATCGACAAGTGGAACTTAGCCAGAGGGGCTGTGCCTTAGCGGTTGAGGACGATATGTGTGCGTGTGAAGATCCTCAATCTGCGACTGAATTCTTCCTTATGGGTCCCCGGGATGTGGGGTGCGAGTGTGAAAGTTGCTGAACTCGTCGCCGACTGTAAAAAATCCTTGAGATGGGGTTCCGGGGAGAACTTCTGAGGAGAAGTTTTCCCCGGTTTCAGGCTCTGGACAGGGGACCTTGTTCGTTCGCGTCCAAGGCTCCGGAGTCTTCCGCAAATACACCCATGGACTCTTGCCTAAGCGACTCCGTATTCTCTTGAAATGATCGTCTGGAGAATTTCCGAAGTCCCTCCTCCGAAGAGCAGAAATCTGCAGTCCCGGTAAAACCGCTGAACGTCGTACTCCATGGAATAGCCATACGCTCCGAAGATTCGGGTAGCCTCGTCTGCGGCCCTGCACGCGACTTCAGAAGCGAAGTACTTGGCCATTGACGCTTCTTTCAAAGGTCTCTGCCCGAGGTCGATCATTTCCGCTGCACGGTAAACCATCAAGTTCGAGGCCCAGATACCTGTGGCCATATTAGCGATCTTTCGCTGCACCAATTGAAAGCTTCCGATCTTTTTTCCGAACTGCGTTCGCTCCATTGCATAGCGCTTGGAACTATCCCACGCAGCACGGGCAAGGCCCAAGGACAGAGCCCCTGTCATCACCCGAATAATTGAAAGGATGCGCATCAGATTGTCCACTCCACGGTCTTCTTCGCCCAGCATGTTTTCCAGGGGGATGCGCATGTCCGTGAAAGCGAGTTCCGAAATTTCCGTAGAGCGTGTCCCGAGTTTTTCGAAATTCTTCGATATGTGCAGACCCGGGGTATCTCGTTCCACAAGGAAAAAGTTCAATCCTTTCAGCTTTTTTGTTTTGTCCGTTTGACACAGCACTATGAAAAAATCTGCCACCGGAGCATTGGTTATCCAGGTCTTGGAACCGTTGATGAGCCAGTGATCGCCCACTCTTTTCGCAGTGGTTTTCACTCCGCCCAGATCCGTGGAGGCGTTGGCTTCCGCGAGAGCGAAGGAAGCCACCTTTTCGCCTCTTATGGCCGGTTTCAGGAGGCGTTCGTGCTGGTCGGGGGTGCCGTATTCGTAGAGAAAGTTTGTCCCCATGAGGCATTGCATCGCTGTGATTGCGGCCAAGCTCATGGAACCCCGCGCGATTTCCTCCACCATCACACAAAACTGCGTTGTATTACCGCCCGCCCCACCGAGAGACTTCGGGTACCTCATCCCGAATGCACCCGTCTTGGCCAGTTTCTCGAACATCAATCGGGGAAACGTGCCTGCTTCGTCCATTTCGCGTGCCCTGGGAATTATTTCCTGGTCGGTGAAGCGGGCGAAAGCCTTGCGGATAAGGTCTTCGGGTTTCGGTTTCGGAATGTCGTATTCCCGTACGCGATCGGTTTCCACCGCGCGTGAGACCTGTTCCTCTTCGGGGATGAGCGAAAACTGCTCAAAATTTGTCAGCGTATTGAGATAGAGCCAATGCTCTTTGGCATCGCCGGAGTGCAATTGTGTATTCATATGGTCCTCCTCGAACGATCAATTTTTTTGTCATTGGAAAAATAGAAAAACAGTGATTCCTCCGGCATGCGGTGGACAAAACAGGTGTGGCTCGGGCCTTTCGGAATGCGGTCATCATCACGGTAAGCCTTCCACGGAACAGCAATTTCAGTGACTCCGAGACACAAGGGGGTCTGGCGTAATTTGTTTTATCCGTGCGTTAGAGCCTACCAGGACTCTTTCAGCGGCATGGCGACATTCAGAAACAGACTACTCGGCATTAATTCTCGCCGCATGTTGAGCTCTGGAAAACTTGAAAATTTCAACACTTCACGATCAATTCACTGCGCAACGGCACACCACGTGTTGAATATTTGCACGTTCTGTGCCATCTCGTGGAGCATCCCCTGACACGCATTCGCCACAAGATTTATGAGATGTCAGGGCTGGGGGCTCTCCTGAGCGAAGTGATGAGACGGCTCTGCGTCGTCCGCAGCGAAGGAGTGCCCCAGCCAGTGCCCGGAATTGAGTCACCTGTAAATAAGCGAATCCGTATGACAAGAGACTGTCCCACCCATCAGTCATTCCCCCGGAGCAAGTCTGGCAGCGACGTGCGCAGCGTAGGTCTGCCGGCGTACTACCGGCGCGATCGCACACGAATGAACGTTGTTCTCCGTCACTGAGCAGAAAAAGTGCTCAAACGGGTGCAGGCATCAATTTTCCGGATAACCAGCTGAAATTGCAGGGTTGCAACTCCCCGTCCGCAGCCGCTCGCATGCCCTGTTGAGGATTTTCCGCTCATGATCAGCACTTGTAACCTATTAACATAACACTGAATGCCAAATCTTCGGGTGTTTTGCCTCCATGTTACGGCTGCATGGGCAGGCCCCGGCCTTGGAATCTGCGCAATAAGCGTATCCTTTAGGCTCCGAATACCTGTTTCAGGTCTGGCACGAAAACTGCTTACAGGGGTTGTATGTAAGTGCGCCGTCGCCGACCGCAAGTACGATGGCGCGTTCCTTGCGAGTCACTACGGGGCAGGCATACGTTTGTCGTGAGGAGAGCATTCCAATTATTGGCTACGAGGTTTTGCGGATTTCAATGCAACACATTTCCGTGGTGAACTTCCAATTCAATTACGCATAACTGCTTTCTCATGTGGGGAATTATTTCATGACCGGTATTGATGCTCCCGTTTCATAATGTAGACGATCCGGGACGGGTGTGTGCTCCACCGTACAGAAAGTCCTTCCAAGAACTGGGAAAACGAGGCGAGACATGGATTTGAAAATGGTTGAGGCGACGGAAGAAATGGCGGACCAATTGGTGTCATTCCACAACAGCCATTTTAAGGACAACCGAAGACCCGAACACTGGATATGGGAGTACAAGGGATGTTATCCCGACCTGGCGATTTTCACGGTGATGACGGAGCGTGATCGCATAGCGGGAACTCAGGGCCTATTACCTATCTACTTGCGCGCCGCAGGCGAAAGAATCCTGTCGGGCAAGCCCGAGAATTCCCTGGTGGCTCGTGACCTCAGAGGTGGGGACATTTATAATAGTATTTACGTTTCTGTGAAGTCAGTAGCGCGCGAAAGGGGATACCAGTGCCTGTGGGGGTACGGCCCCCTGTATAAGGCCAGTTTAGCCGCGGGTTATACCGTCCATAAAGATGCAATGTGCAGTCTCGGAGCCGTGATTAGCCCCGCTTCTGCGGTATCTGACGCGCTGAAATCAAAAAAACACGGTCTCAAGACAAAAATCGCCGGGGTTGCAGGGCGGCTCTTGCTCTGGATTTACGGAGCCGGGCTCCGGGCATCCACTACATCCTCGAACAGCGATTACGTGCTCAAGTCGGAACTTTCCAGCCAAACGGACCTGGATGACCTTTATCGCCGTTTGCGCAGGCGATTCCCGGATATGATTCATATAGACTTGGACGAACGATACTTGAAATGGCGGATTCATACCAATCCCTTCTGTACGTATAAGACCTACTTTGTTTACCGCGGGGCACAGTTGGAGGCGTATTCATTCGTGAATTCTCAAGAGACAACGCGTGCTTTCCTGACAGATTTCACGTTTGACGATGTCGGCGCCGCAAAATTCTTGTTGTCGACCATGATCGACGATTTGAAAGCGCAAAGTACAGGTGTACTGATTTTCATAGGGAATGCTGAGAATGTTTTGATCCAAAATACGTTTAAGTTGCTGCGGCGATGGGGCTTTGCGCATTTTAGCTCAACAAACTTTCACACGCAGAATATCCAACTCGAGAGCGGGGAAATGATTTCTCGTCCCGAGAATTGGTATATGACCGGTACGGGATCTGAAGGATCCGATGTCTAGAGCTTCCATAGCCGATTGCGGAGTAATCCGATTTCAGATGTTCAAGCCCCGGCAGAGTTCCTCGGAATCGAAGCGACTCGCTTCGTATCCGCGGAGTGGAGCCTCCGGCCGGAGAGGCACGTGTTCGAAAGCGAAAGGGCGTCAGACGGTCAGGGGCCCCAGAAGAGTGCGGAGGTGGTTGACTTCGGAAGGTCTACTCGATGAGGGATGTAGTACCGAATGGGATTCCAGGAGGGTTTTCAGATTTCCCATGCAGAGCAGTAATACTTATCTGGCGGGAGCCGTGAAGATATCTCCGTCGTCTTACGGACTTGAGCGCTAGAGCAGTTCTCGAAAGTTCTGTCGGATTCGTTCGTGACTCTCGCCCACCTTCCTACGAGCCAATTCTGTCATTTCGAGGAGTGGAACGACGAAGCAATCTCTGTTTTGGTCAATTGGAGATTGCTTCGGGCCTCACCCTCGCAATGACAGTCATCGAATCTTTTGGCGTAATCAAAACCGACACTACTTTTGAGAATCCCTATACATGTGTGCGGAAGCACTACAGGCACGGAGTGGTTGAAAATTCTTTTTCCGGTTTCGCGTTCATTGCACCCGACGTATCGCGTCAATGAAAATAGTCCACGATCGTTTTCGCAATTTTTCCGGAAACGTCCTTCCCCAATTCTCTTATGACTTTGCTCGACGAGCGATACTCGCCGACTTCAATTCGGCGGACAACCTGTCCGATCACATCTTTATTCCTGCCAACCAGGGTTGACGTCCCTTCTTCAACGTATACGGGATGTTCCGTATTTTCCCGGCACACGAGGCAAGGAGTGTTGAAAAAGCTCGCCTCGCTTTGGACCGATCCGGAGTCCGACAACACCATCCTGCATCCCTGGAGAAGAGACAGGAATTCAATATACGGTTGAGGTGGAATCAGCTTCAGGTTGGGAAGTGCGTTAATACGACCTCCTAGACCAAATTGGTCCAGACGCTTACTCGTCCTGGGATGAATTGCGAAGAGAGTAGGAAAATTAATGGATTCCAGGATGCCGATCAGTTCCTCCAAAGCACCGGGCTCATCCACGTTGACCGGCCTGTGAACGGTTACCAGCGCATAGGAACTGCGTTCGAGGCCGAAATCTTCCCATCGTTTTCTGCGGGTTATGTCTGGAAGAAACATATTGAGTGTTTCGAGCATGATGTCTCCGACGAGATGCGCGCGTGTCATATCTATCCCTTCATTCTTTAGATTGCGCATGCCCGCAGGCTCTGAAACAAAGAGCAAGTTTGAAAGGCAGTCGGTCAAACGGCGGTTTATTTCTTCCGGCATGGTTTCGTCAAAGGATCTGAGGCCCGCTTCCACGTGAGCAACGGGAATAAACAGTTTCCGGGCCACAAGTGCCGCTGCAATGGTCGAATTTACGTCGCCCACTACCACCACCGCGTCGGGTTGCATTTCCAGGCAGACCTTCTCGAATTCTATCATTATTCTGCCCGTCATTTCCGCGTGGGTGCCCGAACCCACCCCAAGGCTCTTTTCAGGCTCGGATAGCCCGAGCTGTTTAAAAAAGACGTCGCTCATCTCCGGATTGTAATGCTGTCCCGTATGTACGGACAGATGATGAATGTTGTCGTATTTGATGAATGCTTTCTCCAGAGGAGCTATTTTCATAAAGTTGGGACGAGCGCCTACGATGGTCAGAATTTTCTTTTTCATTTCCTCTCATCCGGTTTCCGAGCAGCCATAAACGTGTGGCACGGAATATGTGTGTTAGTGTTATGAGGCGATTTGAATCAATTCTCTCGTGTTAAGTCCATCAAAAAACTTACTTAACCGGCTATCCGTACCTCTCCCGAAGTATTCATTGAGCGGTGGAGCCCGGCTTTGTCATTGCGAACGCAGCGAGGCAATCTCGCGTAGGCGCAGTATATGGGCTGGAGATTGCTTCGTCGCGTCGCTCCTCGCAACGACACTAATTCGCGTGCTGGCCGGATCAGTGATTTGAAAGCTATTTGAGGGACACCATACAAGTGCGGGGCAATAAGAATGACGTCATGAGCCAGGTGGCCCCGCTGATCCGGACGGAAAGCCTGGCTGACGTAGATCCGAACCAAACATGTTCAATGTGCAGCAATATTTGCAATGTGACAGGCCTTTCTTCCTTCTCCGTATCTACGCCATTCACACCGCAACGCACGAACCGGCGGGATGAGGCACGAACATGCCTGCTATCCCTCCACGCGAAGACCCTTTTGGCATACCAGGACATAGCGTGTTCCGATCCATCTTGCGACCGTATTTTCCATGGGTGCCAGCAACTTTTTGGGGAATTTTGAGTACAGGGAACTGGGGAACAACTGGTTCCTGAAGTAGTGCAGGAGTGTAAATCCGGTCTTGCGTATAATGGGAAAATGCTCTTTTATGGGAATGAATTTCTTCTTGTAGTCATAGCCCGTGCCCAAGATAACAATAAATCTTCCGCCCGGGTTGAGAACCTCAAACACGGATCGATACGTATCCTCTAAAGCCTGTACTCCCAATTCCCTATTAATCATGGGAGTGATCCCTGAAGCCAGGACGTTGTCGAAAGTCGTCTGGACGCATTGGCTGATGTGTCTGGCGTCCACGATCATTGACTTAATTCGCTGACTTTGCATGAACTCCACGATTTCAGGGTCAACATCCGAGGCAGTAGTATCAAATCCCATCCCGGTCAATATGGACGAAAGTTGCCCAACTCCCGCGCCGAGCTCCAGTATCGATCCAGGAACGAAATAGGGCCGAAGAAGCTCCATGACCAGCCGATCCTTAGCGTACTGTCGAGGAGCATTCTTCTTCCCCTGTTCCAGCCAATAAGAAGTTTGAATCATTTTCAGTTCCCTAACGAGTGTACACTTGTTGCCTTGGAACCGTGCCGCGTGGGTTATCTTCGCCGTCTTCGCACAGCTGCCGCAATACTCGACGGGTTCTCTCTGTAGAATATACAACGTTGTCGCCTCCAAGGCTATTCCGCGACTGAAGATTGCCGCGATTGGGAGCACTCTTGAACCTTATCTCGTGGCCCATTCGATTACGTAGCCGATTTGACTACAGGTTCTTCTAAACTTCGTATCCTTCTGAAGCTGTTCCGGTCATATACCAATTCTCCAATTTGGAAATTGTTTCGTCGAACTTAAACTGGATGTTTCTTATGTGAAAATTTGTTGCCCCGATGTGCACAAATCCTCGCTTCCTCAGCAAATTTAACGTCTCTTTTATCAGAGGATTTTCGCGATTTCCGACGAAAATCAGCAGCCCTATTTTTTTCGCTGCCAGGTCCTTCAGTATGCGTGACAACAGGAATTTTCCTGCGTCGATATCGTCGTAGGTAAAGTCGGTAAGATAAACCCGAGCTTCCTTGTGCGCATTGACAAATGAGTAGGCCACCAGTTGCGAACCTCTGTATACAAAATAGTTTTTATACTGAATGAAAGGATGATCGTAAATCCGCCATTTCAAATAATTTCGGTCCAAGTCGATATGGATCATGTCAGGAAAACGAGAGCGCAGGCGCTGATAAAGATCGTCCATATCGCGTTGTCCCAATGGCTCCGTTCTGACAACGTATCGATTCTTTGGACGTGCGTTTGTTGCCCGTCGCGCCGATCCGTAAAGCCAGAGCAACATTGCGCTCGTGATTTCGACCATGCGCTCGCGAACACCTTTTTTCCCTGATTTCAGTGTGTCCGCCAACACGCGGGCAGGGGAGATTACGGCTCCCAGACTGCAAATGGCATTCTTGTGGACGGAAAAACCGCACCGCAGACCGGACTTGTATTGAGGGCCATAAGCCCACTGGAATTGAAACCCTTTTCGCCTGCAATTAGACTCCTGGGCGGCATGCAGATCAAGGTAGAGATTGCTGCCTCGATGTTCGGGCGTCACGAGTGCATTTTCGCACTTTGCCGACAAAGTTCTTTTCCCGGCAACGCGCAGATAAATGGGGATCATTCCCAGAGTGCCGGCAATATCGCCGTTTTGCATCATCACGGAGAAAAGTGACAGATCGGGGTAGCTGACTTTGTACTCCCAGATCCAGTGTTCCGGCTTTCTGTTGTCGCCGAAATATTTGTTGTGAAAGGCAACCAGCGCATCAGCCATTTTTTCTGATGCTTGAACATTCTTCAGGTCCACGTGCTTCCTCCTATCGCCCGTATCTCCGCCCAATGCATGATTTGCGCTCACCTTCCTGAAGACGACCGAACAACGTAATACAGGTTTTCTTAAATCAGGTCGCACATTTCTATCGGAGCAGATTGCTTCGCTTCTCTCGCAATGACACTGCCCGGGCCTGTCATTGGGAGGAGCGAAGCGAAGCAATCTCTCTTGGTCATGAAATCTGGCACCGAACTTGCGAAAAGCAACACTTGGAACCCAAACCGATCAATGCGACCCCATCAGAGACGGAATGCCACATGCCCGAGACCAGAGAGCACGCAGGCCCAACGGAGGTTTTGAAAAATATGCGGCTTCTCTCAAGCGGCTTGTCCGGGGTAAGATTGCATGGCTTGGCGGAAAGTCTGGAAGCATATTGCCCCTTCAAATCTTTCCGTAAGCCGCTCCACGAAGCGGCCCAACAGATCGATCTGCTCGTCAAACATTAATTTCGGGTGATTAATCATGGCCATGTATACGACATCATCATCGTGGAGACCGACGTAAGAATCAAAACCCTCAAGCAGAAGTTCCAGGTTCATTCCTTTGGTATCGCAGGAAAGCATGTAGTATGGGTTCCCCGATAAGTACCTCAAGTTTTCCTGAATGAGTGAATGAAGGTTTGACAGGCGGCTCTGTTTGGAATTTCGAGAGATGGTCATACCGCGAAGCTTTCCTATAGATGTGGCTCGACGTACAAGGAAGCCGACTCTCTCTGGTAAGCCTAGTTGAAATGATGCTATGGGAAACTCCAGTATCCCCTTCGCATTCTCGCATCGTATGCCTGTTTCGGGGCTCATGTACCAGGTTGCGCATTTCGGGATGCGGCTGTAATCAATGGAAACCGTGTCCATGTTCAGCTTCAACCCCTTCGCGATGCTCGAATCAATTCGTATGCCGGATTCCAGCAGCACCCGAATCAATTCACTCTCCTTTGGTTGTAAAGCCAGCCCTGCTGCTCTGAATGCCATGCATTCATACTGGGGATTACTCGGCTTCAACAATTCATTCAGGTACGCTATGCCCCGCCGTACAAGTTCGCCAGCGGAATTGGGATGCGTGCCAAATCCCAAATCCGACAGGTACATACGATCCGTCGACAAATGCCACTCTCCGGTTTCATAGGCAGAAAACAGCCAGTGGGGATGAATATGAAGCCCCACGTCATGCCCGCATTGGGCAATCTCGCGCAACTGAGTCTCGAAAGCATCCGCGTACGCATCCAGACCGCAGTTGCGATGAGCCCAGACCGAACAAACGTCTGGAAAAAAAGTGGTGGAGATATTAAGTTGCTTGCATAGGTCCAAAATCCGCCGCGTGGGTTCGAAAAGAACAGCTTCCGGGCTTCCGAAATTCCGGCCCAGAAAAATCTCATAGTCAAATGTGATCAGGAAAACCACTTTTTGTTGAGTCATTTGGACGTTACCACTCAAGAGAGGTGTAGAAAGGGAAAACGATTGAATAATCTCCGGACCATACTGATTTGAAACGAAATTCGTGTCACTTGAGCTGAGCGGCAGTGTGCCGGGGAGACCTTCATCCCCGTAATCCTTCCCCTACCCTTTCGGCTCACTGTGGGACGTTGAGGAAATTAAATCGGTCAGGCTCGCAGAATGGAAAAGCGACGCGTATCAGGTAGGCCCCTTTTTCCCTCGGTATGCACGTTTGCGTCTGAATACGAACTTCAGGTGTTCTTCCGAAGCACAAAATGCGCCGTGCGAACCGCGAGCTCTTCTAAAGGGTAATCCTGAAACTTGGCATCAAGAGTAATCTTTTTCAGCGCATCCGCCTCTTGTTTCGTGACTTCGGCGCAGTCGTCTTCCACGACTTCAAACCCCGTACTCGCGAAAAGACGCAGATAATCCAGATGTCTCAGGCGGTTCTGATAGTGTTTTGGCGAATTGTATAACCGCCACAGAGAATCCGAGTATTGCAGAAAATTGTAGACCGATATTGACGGATCCACATAGGCATAGATGTCGTCACAATTTATGCTCAGGCTGACGATCGCGTTTTTCTTGAGCACTCGGTGACATTCGATGAGAATCTCCTCCAAATCTTTCCTGGGAATAAATTGCACGGTTTCGCTGGACACAATGAAATCTACCGACTGATCCGCCAACCCCGTGCTCCTCGCGTCGAAAGGAGCGCGATATGCTATGCCGTAGAATTTTCTCAGATCTTCCACTCCATCGTTGCCTACGAGTTTCTCAGGGGTTCGCCGGAAGGAATCAGGCGACATGTTCTCAATTTTTCTAATGGAGTCATTGACCAATTCTGTTTTCAACAATTTGTTGAGATCAACAGTTACTTGACGGTTTATGCCGAAAGAGTACAAGAGCAGTTGAACGAACATGTCAGCCCCGGCCCCAAATTCGTAGACAGAAGCATCTTCAATGTCTCGATCTGCGTATCTCGAAAATGATTTCATATGATTACGCGCATGCATTAGCCCATTCTCTACTCTGTAAGCAGGCCTCGGCAGCGTTTTGGTAACATTTCTCTGAATCACATAATGGATTTCGTTTCCTAGAGGAGCATACGACAACATCCAGTGCAGTAAAGCCTTTGCTTTCCAGTTCATTTCATTTCTCTCCCAGAGCCTGGTAAGAGTCCTTACAGCCTCTGACGACACAACAAAGGGTGTCTCACGTGCGTGTGAAGGACTCGGGATCTATGTGAATACTGGTGTTCCACCGCCATTACCGTAGGGCAACGGTCGTTGAATACCGCCATTTCTTATCTTTCGGTCTCTTTGCTGTTCATGGAGCAAAGCCTCAGCGCAGGAAATCAATTACTCTGCCTGCTCAAATTGTTGCCTAAATATTACGAGTGAACTTATGCCGGCCCATCGGGTACCACATGACTGTCGTCCCTGAGAAGCCGTGTTCCGAGAACTTTTGTCGACCAGTGATAGCGGCAGGCCTCTTGCACTCGCATGAGGTCAATCCTCAGATTTTCAACCACGTTGGAAGCCCAGTGGCGCGGGTGCGTAAGAATGTATACTATCGGGCTGCCATCGTTGAGCGGTACCTGCGGATCCATCGGGTTCCAAAAGACCGGGTATGGGCTGTCGGAAATTCGAGACGTGATTCCCTGTGTCAGGGGCAAGTCGTACGCTTCGGCTTCTATTGCCAGTTTCGTGCGCAGTTCGTCATTTAGAAGCTCGTAGTTGAATATTCCCAGTCGCCGGTTTGCCCAATCTCCATGAGATGCAACAATTCTGATCGGCAGACCTGTATCGGCTCTGAGCGACAGCAGATTCCTGCTGAATGCATCACGGATCGCGGGTAGGAACCTGGTCACTTCCGCTCGAGTTTTCAATCCGTACATTTTAATGAACGTCGCAATCTCTTCAAAATGATATCCGGATTCTCCTCCCATTCGGACGATGCGCTGCATGAAGCCTTTATCAACAGTCTGGAGCCTGAAATAATAGGATGCGTGGACGCCCAGTTTTTCTTCTATGTCCAGCATGTGCCTGGCGGTTTCCACGTCGGAGTCCACATCGTGTCTCAACACGAGGCATTTTCCGACAGTTCTCCGGTTCTTAAGCATCTTCAGGTAATTTTCAACAGAGAGCACAGCATAGCCTTTGCCCAGTGCCAACTCCAACAATTCAGCGTATTCCGGGAGCCTGCATGGCATGAAGAAATTTTCATAGAGTCTTCGTGTCATCCTGCGCATCACCTGAAGCTCCCTTCCACATTCACTGGGCATTCATAGACTCGTGACCCGACCTGGTCTTGACATGTAGACATTCCTCTGAAGGTTGCCCCGCAGAGGTGCGTATTGTGCCTGGTTGGGAGAGCCGATTCGGTCATTGAGTTCGATGCATGTGCGTATTGATTGCAGGCCATAGCGAGAATGCCTCATACCGTGGCGCTTTCAAATACGCGATACGGATTCGCTTGTTCACAGGTAACTCGATTCTGGGCACAGGCTGGCGGCACTCCTTCGCTGCGGACGACGCAGAGCCGTCTCATCACTTCGCTCAGGAGAGCCCCCAGCCCGGCAATCTCATAAATCTTATTGCGAATGCATATGAAATCGGGCTTGACACTCGTTACAAAGAGGGTCCCCCCAATCTTACTTTTTTGAAAGCGCATTCGTATCAGCCCTTTGGGACG
>DATHCX010000040.1:0-3820 GCA_035319325.1 Desulfomonilaceae bacterium | reverse complement strand
ATTAATGCTAAGAATAATGAGGGCTGGACAGCTCTTATGCTCGCCTCCTTTAAGGGGCACGCCGAGATTGTGAAAGTCCTCTTAGACGGAGGATCGGATGTTAATGCTAAGCAAGATCAAGGCAAGACTGCCCTGACGCTTGCTTCTAGAAATGGTCACACTGAGATTGTGAAAGTGCTTATTGAAAAAGGGGTGGACATTAATGCAAAGACCAGTGATGGCGAGACAGCACTGATTAAGGCTTGTAAGTGGGGACACGCTGGGGTTGCCAAACTGCTTCTCGATAAAGGAGCGGACGTCAAGATTAAGATGAATAACGGATGGACAGCATTGATGTGGCCTTCTTTGGACGGACGCACTGAACTCGTAAAAAGCCTTCTTGATAAAGGAGCCGATGTCAACGCAAAGACCGTTGAAGGCTGGACACCGCTCATGCAGGCTTCAATGCACGGTCGCTCCGAAGTGGTGAAACTGCTTTTGGATGGGGGAGCAGACGTCAATGCAAGAACCGTTGAAGGCTGGACACTGCTAATGCAAGCTTCAAGGCTGGGCCACGCCGAAGTGGTGAAACTGCTTCTGGATAAGGGAGCAGACGTTAATGCGACTTTCAATGGCAGGACGGCACTGACGTTCGCTTCCGGTGCAGGTCACGCTGATGTGGTGAAGCTTCTCAAGGCCCACGGAGCAAAGGAGTGAGCGCGCGACAAAAAAGACACCATACGTAGACGACCGCGATTAAACCGGACGTTCGCCATCCTTATCGGCTACTCGTGCGTGGTGAACTTGTCAGAGCTTCCGCCCCTGAAGACTGGTCGAAGACTCCGCTGATCTGATCACAATTTTGAGCCGTCGGGACTTGTTACTTTATTTCCTTCATCAGATCATCTAACCGTCTCTCGGCTTCGTTGTCCTGTTCAAAACCTATGGCACCAGCGAGGCAGGGACCCTTCTGGACAACGATGGTCTTGCCTTGATAGGGATCCATTCCAATTACGGCATCGGGTCCGAATCGGATTGTAGCGCCCGTCTCCAGCTTGCCCTTTTTGGACAAGTTTTCTCTAAAGAGTTTCAGGGCATTCGCGGCTTCCTGAGAATTGTCAAATATGGACACGAATAGATGAGACTCTTTGTCTTCCGAGTCGGTCTTCGCCTCGTTCTTTTTCCCGTCATTCTCCAGATATGATGCCTTGAAGCCCCTCTTCAAGAATTGATGCCCCAGAAGCCCGTCGGGAAAATATTCTATCGAGCCTGGTTTGAGCCCAGTTCTTGGGAAATAGGCGATCTCTTTCGGTGGTGGAGAATCGTCTAAAATGCCAGATTCAATCTCATGAGCCAATCGTTTCAAGATTAAGGGATTGGAATCAGTGGATTGAAGCACTACAAAGTACTTGCCCTTGTAGAAGATGGCATACTGGTCCCCCAGATAGGAATCCAGTCCAATCCCCGCGGGGCTTTCGTCTTGTCTGAACCTAGAGAAAACACCGAAGGCTTGGAGCGAATTTCCCATATCGTAGATGTCCAAGTCTATTTTGTCGTCCGAAGCATTGGCTTTGCGGTAAATAGCGAAAACGGACTTGTCAAACCCGTACTGAATAAATAGATCGGCTTGCCCATCAATATGCTCAAACAAGGTCTCCCGGGTAAACGTTTCAGGGGCTTCTCGCAGAGCCCACTCGTCTGAGACCGTTTTCGGAACGAGCGATTCTAAATAAGCCATCCCGTGCAACACGTCGTGAGGAGCCAATAAGACGGCAAGAAAAGAGACAATTATCAGAGCTTGACGCCTTGTCATAAGATCGTCCTCCGTCGGAGTTCATACCTATGAGAACATTCGATGCACGACTTTTAATTGGGCGTGAATATCGACGCCCCTACGACACGTTACGGCACAGGATGAACATTCGGAACATTGCTTGATTTTCTGTAGGGCGTCACCCGTACGTAACACTCCTGCTGCAAGCTCCTGGTTCCTGTATCCCTCGCAGTACATAACGGCCCTCAGCAAGTCGCCATGGGCCACTCCGTGAGGACACTCGCCGATACAGCCTCCGCACATGGTGCAGATCCTTCCTTTGAGATGGGACTGATACTGATTCAGGGCATCTACGTCTTTCTTGGACAACACTGATCCCATGACAGCCGCACATTCCTCGATTTGTTCAATCGTGGTGACGCCTGGAACAGCATTTGAAACATGCTGATCCATCAGCACGAATTTCAGAGCGGCCTGATGAGGGTTGAGGCCCCCCAGGTCCTCTTTCTTATAGCCGCCAGCCTGAGTCTTCATCGCCACAATGCCGATCCCCGAGTTTGCGGCTGATGCGACCGCCTCCTTCAACTCGTTTGCATGGGTGAAATTGTAGGAAACCAGAGCCACATCGTGCAGATTGGACTTTGCCGCCTCTCGCAGAAGAGAAGCCATGTCGGTATGCGAAGAAAAACCGGTGAAACGAGTCTTGCCTTCTTTCTTCATTTTCTGGAGGAACTCAATGAGCGCAGGGTTGGAGACTTCATCAGGTTTCTTGAGCGAGTGAGCCAGCAGCACATCCACATGATCGGTTTGGAGTCTCCGAAGGCTTGTCTCGACTGACTGTCTGTTCTCCTTTTCACTAGCATTGACGCGAAACTTGGTTTGTATGATCACCTTGTCTCGCTTTCCCCGAAGTACCTTGCCCACCATTTCTTCGTTCCTGCCACCCATATAGGCATGTGCAGTATCAAAGAAATTGATGCCAAGATCAAAGGCGCGACGAACCACAGCCGGATCGCTGCAGTTCATGACTCCCATGCTGACGGCTGTCACCTTTAGTCCAGTCTGTCCAAGATTTCGGTACTGAGGTGAAGCCTGCTTTTCTGTCCCCGCAAAGGAAAGATTGAAGTTCATAAGAGGAGCCGCCGCCAGCCCCAAAAACGCTGATGACGCTCCTTTTATAAATATTCTCCGTCCCATCTTCTTTGAACTCATGGCTTCTCCTTCTCGGAATTCGAAAGATTTTTTGCATCTCACCACATTGTGACAGACGGCCCCGCATAAAGGCCGAGTTGTGCCCTTGACAACCCATGCTCATATCGGGCATCCGATCTTCCAGAAGACCCCAAAATTTCAGAATTTTACCCTCGCGTAGAAAATCCGCTTTAATACCTCCGCTGAAAAGATATAGATCACCACAATGATAGCAAGGAATAGGAGAAATGAAAATGGGAGAGGCTGAAACTCCAGCAGACCTGCAAGCGGTGAGATGGGCAAAATCAGGGTAACGGCAACAACCAGCAGAGTTGCGATAAGGAGATACTTGCCGGGTTTGCTGGAAAAGAAGGGTCTCCGACTTCGAATCACCAAGACGATCAGGGAGGCAGAGACAACCGACTCGATGAACCAACCTGTCCTGAATTGATCCACCGTGGCATGCAGCACCCACAGAAGGCAGCCGAAGGTAAGGTAGTCAAAGACCGAACTGAGGAGACCAAACGCCAACATGAATTTTCGTATGAACGCAATATCCCACCGTCTGGGCTGCTCGACCAGTTCGTTGTCCACGCTGTCCGTGGCGATTGCCATCTCAGGAAAATCAGTCATGAGATTGGTGAGCAGAATCTGTTTCGGCAGCAGAGGGAGAAAAGGCAAAAACAGAGACGCCCCCGCCATGCTGAACATATTTCCGAAGTTTGCGCTCGTCGCCATGAACACGTACTTCAGGGTGTTGGCAAAAGTGGTTCTCCCTGATCCCACACCTTGCACGAGCACACGCAGGTCCTTCTCAAGCAAAACAATGTCCGCTGCTTCCTTTGCAACGTCGGCAGCGCTATCCACAGAAATGCT
>DATHCX010000039.1:0-5135 GCA_035319325.1 Desulfomonilaceae bacterium | reverse complement strand
GTAAAGAGTGTCCCGCCCAAACCCCCTCCCAGAAACTTCTATCATGCGCCGGCATCTGCATTTCCGCTGAGGAAATGCAGATGCCGGCGAGTGCTAAAAGTTCTTGAGGTGGGGTTCGGGGAGGAACTTCTTACAAGAAGTGCCTCCCCGATTTCACGTATTTGAAAGCGCATTCGTATCAGCCGACTTTGGGCGGAAGTAACCGTTTTCAATGCGCAGCAGGGTAGAAGATCAGGATGCGGTGAGAACGGTTTGCAGAAATGAGGTCGCTCGAGTTTCCGACCAATATTCCCCAGTGCGATTAAACGACATGAAGCCGACATGACCCCCATGTCGGGGGATCTCGAGAAAGAAGTGAGGATTGACATTCGCTTCTTCAACGGGAAAACAGGTTTCCGAGAGAAACGGGTCATCAGCTGCGTTTATCAACAGTGCCGGAACGGAAATTGTTGTTAAGAATTGTTTGCTCGAAGCCTTTTCATAGTAATCCGCGGAGTCCCTGAATCCATGAATAGGAGCAGTATATCTGTCATCAAACTCGCTCAGTAACCGAATACGATCGAAGCCCGCATCGTTAATACGATCCGGCATCATGAGGGCCTTTGCTCGTATCTTCCCGTGCAGCAGTTTGAGAAACCTGTGCAAGTACGGTCGATTACGGAATTCCTTGAGACGGTCGGAGCAGGCTTTGAGATCGCACGGAACGGAGATCGCAACTGCTGCTTTGACAAGCGGCGAAATCCCATTCCCCTGTTCTCCCAGGAACTTCAAGATGACATTACCCCCGAGACTGAACCCCACGAGAGCCACATCAGCATAGATTCCGGTGTTCGCGACATGGCAGACGACCGTGTTCAGATCGTCGGTTTCACCACTGTGATACATGCGGAGCGCCCTGTTCGGCTCTCCGCTGCATCCCCTGAAATTCATGGCCAGAGCATCCCACCCCGTGCGGTTGAGTGCTTTCACCATGCCCATCATGTATGGGCGACTGGAATCTCCTTCCAGGCCGTGCAGCACTATGGCTACCCGACGTCCTCCGACTTTGGACCAGTCCAGATCGAGGAAATCCCTGTCCGAGGTTTCGATCCGTTCCCGTTGATAGGTCACCCCCGGCACTCTTCGAAAAAGTGTGGGAATTATTGTCTGTACGTGCGGATTTGAGCACAGCAACGGTGCTGTATAGCTGTGTTGAGCGATGACGGGCACCTTTTTGGCCTCCATTCTCATTCACTGTTTCAGCGGGTTCGAGGATACATGGTTTTCCAGGCACGCAGCAAGTTCCAGGGGCGGCCTGCGCTTCCCGGGGCAGACGTGTTGCTACGATGTGCGTCAAAGCGGTATCAACGCAAGGAGAGTCTGTAACCCGGAGAAACGCAACGTCACAAGCGAGTGTTCCCTATTTCGCCTCTTGGATTTCAATCGAGCATTATGTGCCGTGAGTGATAGCGATCTTCTCAAACATGATCACGAGCCCGGCAGCAATCCTGTAGAGCGAATCGACCACCAGGTTCTCTTCCGCAGTGTCGTCGAAAAAAACGTTCAGTGACGATTCCATGCCTCCATCCGGCTTCCAGTAACAAATGAGCATTGGTATTCTGGGAAGAGGATGCAAAATGACCGCAACATCCGAATTAAACATATGCGGCGCACGTCTCGCGCTGAAAACATGGATCATGTGCTCAAACAGATCCGTGTGAGCGTCGGCCACCAGCTTCAAAGGCTTTTCACACCGTTGTCCGAAAAGTGGAGCCCACGTTCCCCCGTTTTTCAGCTCGCGAAACGGAACCCAATTCCCTGAGACGGGCTTTCCGGCACAAGAAATCACATAATTGAGTAGAGGTATTGTTACCCAACCGTGAATGTGGCACTCGGAGGTGATAATCCCCTGGGAATCGATGTGAAAGTCCTTTCCCAGCAAATTGATCGTCAGCCTCCCCCCTGAAAACCGACCACCCAATCTTTCGGCTGAAGCAGCGACATCCATGCTGCTGATTTTTTGTCTCAAATCGGCCAGAGCGTGCTCTTCCTCGCGGTCCAGCGTTCGAGAATCGGAGTTCCGGATGTTGAAGATGTCCAGAGCGGCTCTGTCCATGTGTGGGCAGTCTCTCAGCCCCTTCTCACCCTTGAAAACCGCGGCGGCAAAGGCGAAACACGTTGGAACCCTGCAGTCCCTGCAGTTGGTCCTGGGAAGCACCTTGAAAATTTCCATGGCATTTGCGAGTTGAATCATGTCCTCCACTCCCGGTTCACTGCTCTCCGTCGCGACTCCATGAGGCCGAAGCGATAGGCCCGGTAAATCTCTCAGCAAGTTGTTCCCGCCTGGATGCGTATAGGGGGAGAGCGGCCTGCAACGACTTATATTATCACATTCTTTCCGGCCCGGCCATGGTTGCCGCACGCTTACTGGGGTTTCGCATCGTGAACAGGTCGTTTGTGTATTCAAGTATTCACAAGGGGGGAAGGACGTGAGTGCGAGCGCAGCAAAGCAATCTCCGTGAAAGGATATCGAGCTTCTTCGTTTCACCCGTCGCTATAACCGGTCGATGATAAGTGCCCCCGAGAACGAATGCTACCCACATATGTCACGGGCATCAGGACACTTTCCTCTCGCTGTGCCGGTCCCGACACACGCTGTCCCGGGTGAAGCCGGGGACTCTTCACCCAAGGATGTTCATCGTGCCCAGGGCAATTCTCGCCATTGGAATTTCGTGTTACCCTATGTCGCTATTGCTTCGGGCACGTGTCGCGAAATTTCTGTCTGTGTTTGTTCAACACCTCAAGAAAGTCCGCATTACCCGGTATGCTTTGACGCAACTCCACCGCGGTATACGTGTCCCAGGTGAGGCCGTCATAAATATTGAGAAGCTTGGTTACCCGGTGAGTCCCCGTATACCCTTTCAACGATGAGGTCAACTTCCGAAACGCTTTGCTCATTGCTGATTGGGCGGCGTCGGCATTACTCATTCTGAGAGCAGCCTCGGCTTCAGAGAAGAACGTGCCCACCGCAGAGCATATGATCTTTGTCAACTGCTCCTCATTGACCTCTTCCTTGGCTACCTTTGTTTGCTGGGGCGGTACGTTTTCGGTTCGCTGCTGCTGGGGTGCAGTTACGGATTCCAACAACACTTTCCGCATCTCGTAGACGAGGTTCTTCAGATTTTGAAGTTCATTTCGCGTGTCAGCGAGTTCCCTCTTGATCTGATCCATTTCCCGAAAAAGATCCTGTGATTGGACACTGGAAACGGAACCGAAAAATACGAACATCAGCAACAACAACGAAATCCGGGAAAACTTTGCCTTTTTCATGTCTCCGCCCCTGATGGTAAGTTTTAAGCATCTTACTGTACACGAGATCGCGCTACAAATCCAGCCAATTGCGTTTTCGATCTGGTAATTGCCGTGAATGCCATGCCATGCATCCTTTTCCCACCCCTGGCATCAAAAAGCGCGAGGGCGGCCGAATTGGGGGCGAACTTGTGAGAGGGCACAGTGCAATGAAACTGAAATCCAGCAGGGGCATGACTTTGCAACACAGAACGGGCCGGCGGACTCAGTGTGTTCATTCTGGTGCGCAGCGGCATAACCGATCACGATTGCTTGTGCCTTTCCTCGTATTCCTGATTTGCTTGTGTGTACCGTTCACCGCTTCAGCGCAAGAAAACCAGGAGCGACATGAGCGACGTCGCCACGCAGAAACCGCAGAAACCGAAGCAGATCGGATCATTCAGACCGCAATGACGAGAAAGGAATTGCCGGGTCTGGTTCTCGCAGTCGTATGCGACGGAAAGACAGTGGTGAACAAAGGCTACGGAGTCAGGTCATTCGAATCCGGTGAAGCGCCTGACGCAGATACCGTCTTTTACATAGGATCCCTTTCCAAGGCGCTAACGGCCGTAGGAGCCATGCTGCTTGTGCAGAGAGGCAAACTGGATCTGGATGTTCCGGCAAGTGCTTACCTCAAGCACTTACCTGCTAACTGGCGGAACATAACGGTCAAGCAGTTTCTGGCCCACCAGAGCGGTATTCCCCAACTGAACCGGAAATTCCCGACATTCGCTCAGATGCTGAGTTCGGCAAGAGGTGTGCCTTTGCGTTTCGCTCCGGGAACCGGCCAGGAATACAACAATTTCAACTTCGCAGTTGTGGGAAAAGTAATCGAAGCGGTGAGCGGCATGAATTACGTGAATTTTATGCGGCGCAACGTATTTGGCCCCTTGCGCATGGATCACACCGGCGTGAAAATTGTCAGCCGAAATGTGGCTATAAGCTACAGATCTGCCAACGGCACACGTGTGCCTATTGAACCTCGGTTCAAAGGAGGTCCGTACGGTATTCCTTCGGGACATCTGCAAAGCACTCTTTCAGACGTGCTGAAATTCTATTTCGCTCTTAGCTCGGGAAGATTACTCAATCCCGCAACGTACGAACAGATGGTTTCTCGTGTCCATTTGGGGCTTTCAGGCACTCCCGGCTGGTTTGAAAGGAGAGCCGGACGATTTTCCCTGGTGAGCAAGAACGGTGCTACCCAAGGGTTCCATAGTCTCATGACTTTTGTTTCGGGCAGGAGCGATGCCGTGGTGCTGCTTTGGACATCACAAAAACCTGGAGGCAAAGGGCTGGTTCGAGAAACCAACGCTTTGTTGAACCAAGTGTGTGGCGTGCCATTACCCCGGAAGGCTCCAGCGAGTGTGAAAAGTTCTAGAGGTGGGGTTCGGGGAGGAACTTCTTACAAGAAGTTCCTCCCCGATTTCACGTATTTGAAAGCGCATTGGTATCAGGCGGTATCAGAGGGGCCGTTCTGACAAACGGTGGCCTGACATTAAGGAATCCACATTCTTCCGTGTCGCCGGTCAACAGGCAGGTGGTCTTTGAACGACGATCTAATTTACGTAATAACCAGCCGCAAAATAAGCCTTCTGGCCTGGAACCGCCATGATATAGGTTTTCTTGAGCGAGGGCTCTTTCGCTGCCGGTTTGGGCCACCAGTATTCCACCCATCCTGAACCGGGATTCACGGCAATTTCTCGAAATTTCGTGAAAAATTGATTACCCTTTGGGTCCTTGAAACTGGTCAGATCGGCTCCGACGAGTTTGTCCGCCGCGAACGGGTGAGCCAGCAAGGTGGTCTTCTC
>DATHCX010000038.1:0-8097 GCA_035319325.1 Desulfomonilaceae bacterium | reverse complement strand
GCTTTCCAGTCGCGTGTTTCGGGAAAAATTTCGGGAGAATTATTCGCGCTTCGGCATAGCTTTGCTTCCGCTGGCTCTCACCGGATTCATGGCGTTCCACTTCTACTATTTGGTCAATCTCGGGATTCAGCTTCCGATGCTGCTCAGTCGCAACTTTGATGTTGCCTTGTTCCGACAGCTGGTCATTACCGTTCCCTCGCACGCGGTCTTGATCGGGCAGCAAATCATCATTGCGGCAGGTTTTGTCTGGACGCTCGTCACCATGTACAGGATCGGCCGGGCAGCGAACGTAAGCGCGGGGAAGGCTCTCTTTGGAATGGCACCGCATGCGGTTGCCGCAGTTGTCCTTGCTACAACGTTCATGACCTTTATGCGCCAATTCTTCTTCGCTTCCTAAACCATGAGAAAAGGATTGATACCAATGCGCTATCAAACAAGTGACGATGGATGAAGCCTGTCCTGGCGGGTCTCCGTAGCGAAGTCAGGCCGCGCCGTTCGTAGCGGAGGAGATCGGTAAGGACAGGCCGCGAACCAGCCTTTCAATGTTACTCTTTTGAAAGCGCATTGGTATGATATGGCTTCTTGAATATCTGCTCTTACATAGGCTATTATGCGATCTGTCCTTCGGCCCCGGATACTGGCTCATCAACGGGGCTCGCAGCATCTTGAAAGAGGGTTTGTCATGAGCAATCAGGCGGAAGATTCTGAAACCGCACTTTCGGTAATGACCGTCGAGGGCGCGCTTCAACCTCAGGACGCGAATAACGAGCAATGGATTGAAATGCTGGAGCAAGCAACCCCGATACCGAACAAGATGATTTTTGAGCACTATCGGGACAATCCCGCAGAATTCCGACGAGTTGCCATGCTCATGGCTTTGGCGTTCTTCAACCGGTCCAACAAGATACTTGTGGACGACCAGCCGGTATTCGTCCACAGCGCGGTTCCCCTCATGGAAGAGTCGAATGAAAAGCTGCTGCAGCAGCTCGAGTATGCCGAATTTGCCGGAGACGTTCCCCTGAGTGAAATCAAGGACCGATGGAAACGGGGCAGCTACAAGATCGAATCTCCAGACTCCGAGTCATGACGCTTCCACCGGATTTCTTGTGTGCGGCGGCAACAAATGCGTTATGCCGTTCTATCACCTTGGCATTCACTAGGATGGCTGAACGAATATCACGCGGCCCATGCTCGCGATCCAGAGTGGCCACGCGCCCTATGGAACACCGGCGGTTGGGTTAGGAAGCGAACCACATAGTTTTTTCGTCAGCTTGAGAGCGAGGATCCGTTTTCAGGACGCTGTATGATACCATGCGCATTCAAGTACGTGAAATCGGGTAGGCACTTCTTGTTCCTCCCAACCTTATTTTGTTGAGTTCGCACTCATATGAGATCTGCAGAAGTGTTCAATCGGTTACGGGTGGGGGAAAAGCTGTCATTGCGTGGGCGAAGCGAACCAGTCTCTGCCCTTGGATATCGAGATTGCTCTGTCGTTTGGCTCTTGAAATGACACGGAAACCATGGGGCCTTAGCGAGGCCGAATGATCCACCGCAATACTCTTTACGTGTTGATCGGCGACATGCGATCGTCTATAATTCGTCTCCGTTTTCGATCATTTCCATTGCGCCGGGGCAAGATCCATGAAGCAGCTCCTGGAAAAGTATCTGAAAATTTACGTCCATGAATCCGGTCGCTTTCTCTGGATAAGCTCCGTTTTTTTTGTCATCTTTTTTATTACCGCCATTTTCCGCAACTATGTCGACACGGCGTTTCTGAAGCGTTTCGGCCCAAGCTATATTCCGTACATGCTGGTCATCAATTCGCTGTTAACGTTCGTCGCAATGGGTATCGTGGATCGTCTTGGCCGCCGCTTTATGGATTGTTTTTTGCTCGCCGGCTGTCTGGTGGCGTATGCAGGCTCAACGGTGATCCTCTTTTTTATGGTAAAAGGCGACTTTTCCATTGCCTATCCCATTTTGTACCAATTGCTCTATCTGCTCGATTCCATTTTGCTCGTGTATCTCTGGAACATGGCCGGCGACTTGTTCGATGCACGTCAGGGAAAGCGGATTTTCCCTCTGATCACCGCTGCCCAAGTGCTTGGAACCACTCTCGGAAGCTTCTTGACCAAGCCGCTCACGCTGATAGCGGGAGAAGATGCCACGCTTCTCATGTTTGCAGCAGTATGTGCAGGGACAGCTGTTTTCCTGTATCGGACTTCTTCAGGAATTTTCGACAAAATCGCACGGTTGGCATCCGCTGCCGGAGGAACAGCCAGAAACGTACGGTTAGCGGAAATTCCGAACCTGATGAAAGAGTATCCCATCATCAGGTACCTGATTATCACGGGCTTGATTCCGAACGTGTTATTGCCAATATTCCTCTATCAATTCAGTGTCATAGCGAACAGCACCTTTACGTCTGAACAAACGCTGATATCATTCTTAAGTTTATTCCGAGGGACAACCACCCTCGTCACGTTTCTCCTGCTCTTTTTTATGGGTCGCTTGTACCAATCCATGGGGCTCACCAACGCATCGATAGTGCAACCGTTGAACTTTGCCGTGCTGTTCGGCGCTTTGACCGGATTTTTCAATATTTACGTCGCATCGTACGGGCAGTTCACGACGGTCCTCATTCAGCGAGCGATAGCCGGCCCGGTAAACAAGATCCTGTACAGCATCATTCCATCCGATCTTGCTGCATGGAGCCGTACATTCATTCGGGGCACGGTTCTCAAAATCGGTATGTTGTCCGGCTCACTGATCATGATAGTTCTGAAACCCGTCTTGTCCGCACAATTGTTGTCAGTAGTGGCAGTCGTTTTGTCTATCTACTGGTTATTGGAGACGTTCGTCTTCAGAAAGCATTATAAGAGGGTACTCAAGCAGGTTATCGTTGAAAAGCAGATCGATTTCGATCAGATCGAGGCGGTGCGAGCCTTTGACAGCGGCGCGGCTGCAATGGAACCGGTGCCCATATCCGTTGAAGACAGAGCCGAAGAACTTGTTTCCGAGGAAATAGGACCCAGGACCGCTATGGATCCTGACGTTGCCTTAAAGCTTCTGGCTGACCAAAACCCTCTCACTCGTGCTGAAGCGGCCAATTCCTTCGCAATCACCCAGGATTTCCGTGCTGTGGCAACGTTGATCAGGCTCCTGGAAGACCCGGATGACGATGTGAGAAAAGCTGCCATAGAAGCTCTCATAGGCTATGGCGACAAGATTTTGCCCTTCCTGGAGGTGTCGCTCATAGAGGCGCCGCTCAGAGCCAAACAGGGCATTCTAGAAGTAATACGCCTATCAGGGGTGGAAGACTTCGAGATGGTTCCGTTTCTGGGTAAAGAATTGGCGCTGGCCTACGGAAACCTGATCGCATCCAGGCAGCTTCAAAGCGGTCCCGATGGGCAGAGCACTGAATTGCTCAAGAAGCATCTCTCGGAGTTGAACGAAGAAACCCTCAGTTTGATATTTTATGCTTTATGGGTCCACCACGCGGACATGCGGCTCATGTATCAGGCCCTGAGGTCGGAGACCGCCTCGATTGCGGTGGAACTGATTGAGACATCTATTCAAAAGGAATTGGCTGCCTATCTTATACCGCTCATCGAGGACGTGCCTCTGGACGAGAAGATCGAACGCGGCAGAAAACTGTTTCCGCTCATTCGACATGATTCCACAGCTCGTTTACTGACATTTTTGGCGGATGCGGAGGATCCTGTCACCCGCATGCTGGCACTGTTCGTGATGGGTGAGCAAAAACTCGGGGACGATTACATTCCGATCATCGAATCCAGCCTGAACGATAATGTCTCGTACGTGCGCGACATAGCGGTCTACGCATTGAAGAGGAACTTGAATGAGGTGGTTCCCATGCCCGACGTCATTGAAAAAATCAACCGGCTCAGAAGCTTCACCATATTCGAAGGAATGGGCATTCGTGAACTCCATGCAATTGCGTCGGTGGTGAATGTGGAGCACTTTGTTCCCGACGACGTTTTGATTCGGGAAGGCGAAACAAATTCGTCAATTTACCTGGTGGTCAACGGTAAGGTGACCATTTTCGAGGGCTATGGAACGGAAAACCAGAAAGAAAAGGTCACCATCGGCGAAGGGTCATTTCTCGGCGAATTGAGCCTGTTCACGCGGATGCCTCCCAATGCCACCTGCATTGCGGCCGAAAACACGGAAGCATACGTCCTGCGCCATCATCAATTCCAGGAAATCATGCGAGTCTACCCGCAGATCGGCATAAACCTGTGCCGGTTCTTTACCATGAAGTTGAGACAGGTACTGTATTGAGCCTCGTTGACTGGCGAGTCACGGTAATGCCGACATTCCCAATGTGCAGCGTTTGTTCAAACAATGTCCGGCCGGACCGGTCTGTCGGCATTCTCACAAGGAGTGTCAGGTGTTTGATTGCGCGAAAGGATTCGAAGACTGTCATTGCGAGGGCCAAGCCCGAAGCAATCTCCGACTGACCAACTGAGATTGCTTCGTCGTTCCACTCCTCGCAATGACATGATTGGATGGTCGGAATGTGGGCGAGAGTCATAAACGAATCCGACAGAATTTTCGAGGACTGCTAGCTAGAACGCGTATATGACGTTCCGGCTTCGGTACTCACAACGTGCTCCCTCTAGCGCCTGATTCTGACCATAAGGGCAGTCATTGCCGCAGGGGTTATTCCGGGCACACGCGCGACCTGACCAAGGGAACCGGGCTTTATGGATTTGAGCCTCTCCCGCAACTCTCGGGAAAGCCCCGGAACCTGATCGTAGTCCAGATCGTCGGGAATCGAGACCCTTTCCATTTTCCGGAACTGACTCGCTTCCCGATTCTGACGGTCAATGTATCCTTCATATTTTGTACGGATTTCGATCTGCCGGACCACTTCCGCGTCCAAATCCGGATCCAGTATTCCCAGGAGTTGGAGGTCATCCGCGGTAATTTCAGGCCTCTTCAGCAACCTCGCTCCGCTGATGGCCTCTCGAATTTCCGCGCCACCCCGCAATCGTATGAGATCGTTCACCGGGGCGTCCGGCTTTATTCTGACGGACTCCAGGAACTGCAACCGATCTTGCACCGCCCGCATGCGTTCCTCGTGGCCGCTCGCCTCCGCAGCGGACAGGAGCCCTATTTCCCTGGCCTTCGGCAGCAGTCGCTCCACGGCATTGTCTTCTCGCAAAAGGAGCCGGTACTCGGCTCGCGAAGTGAACATGCGATACGGTTCGTTCACTCCCCTGGTCACGAGATCGTCTATCATCACAGCCAGGTAAGCTTCGGACCGATCCAGAAGGAAAGGCTCCCTGCCCAGTATCGCGAAGGCTGCATTTAAACCCGCCCACAACCCCTGCCCCGCGGCCTCTTCGTATCCCGACGTACCGTTAATCTGGCCCGCAAGGTACAACCCGGAAATCGCTTTGGTTTCCAGCGTGAGCTTCAGGCCGAGCGGATTGATGAAATCGTATTCGATGGCATACGCAGGACGCACGATCTCAGCTTCTTCAAGCCCGGGCACGGAGCGAACCAGCTCGATTTGTAGCTCTGGAGGGAGCGAATTGCCCAGCCCCTTCACATACATTTCTGCGGTGTGGATTCCTTCCGGCTCCACCACAACAGGGTGCCTCTGCCGATCCGGAAACCGCGCGATCTTGTCCTCCAGAGACGGGCAGTACCTGGCGGAGGTGCCCACGATCGTTCCCGAGTACAGGGGTGACTTGAGCAGATTCGTGCTGACGAGTTCATGCGTGCGTCGCGATGTATACGTTCTGAAACAGGATCGACGAGGGAGCGCGATCCCCGGAGATCGAAGCGAAAACGGACGCACCACCTCATCTCCCGGATCTTCTTTCATGACCGAAAAATCTACCGTGGACCCTTTTATCCTGGGCGGAGTGCCTGTCTTGAATCTGCCCCACCCCAGACCGATGGTCTTTAACTGCGCGGCAAGCTCGTTGGACGGAAATTCACCCGCCCTGCCCGCTCCATAAGAAACGGAGCCCACATGAATCACACCGTCCAGAAATGTTCCCGTGGCCACAATCACTGCAGAGGCACCAACCTCGTACCCGGATCTTTCCCTGATACCCAGGCAGCGCGAGCCTGCGACGATCAAGCCGTCCACCATCTCCTGGCGGACAAGCAAGCTGCTCTCTTTTTCCACAGCCGATCTCATGGCCAGAGAATACTCGAGCCGATCGCATTGCATCCGGGAACCCTGAACAGCCGGACCTTTGCTGGTCCCGAGATTCTTGTACTGAATGCACGATGCGTCAGCCGCCCGCCCCATTTCTCCGCCCAGCGCATCAATCTCTTTTACGAGATGTCCCTTTCCGAGCCCGCCTATGGAAGGATTGCACGGCATCAAGCCGATGGAGTCCGCGTTGAGGGTGTACATCCAGACGGTCAATCCGAGGCGCGCACACGCCAGGGCGGCTTCGCACCCTGCATGACCAGCTCCAATAATAATTACGTCAACATCCATACTTTTCATAAAGTATACCTTAAACTAATCTCTCGGCGATTCCCGACGGATGCGAGGCTGCTTTCTCCTGTCAGGTCAGCCGATAACATATGTCAAATTGGTAAGATACCATCATGCTGCGCGGTGCTGAACGATTTCCGGAAGTGTCCAAAAGAGTTACCGCTCCTGTCTCAATAACAATATGGTTTAGCTTAGTATCCCAATTTTCTAACTTCATTATCTTTTTTATAAGCTATACCTCCAATCATTAAAGAATTGGTTATGTTTACAGTCATATTTTGCATGATTTTGTGTACTCATCATATTCAAATTGATTGGGTTTGTATTGACTGACCTTCTCAAAAATGATAATGTTGTTTCACAAATTTTTGGAAATCCACAGATTTCTTAAATCTCTTTCAAAAAAGGAGAATGGGAATGGTTGCGCGAATACTGTGTCCCGTCCTATGCCTGGTCCTCTTGATCTTCATCACAAGCGTGGTCCCGGCAAATGCCTCGTATTGCGGTCCGGCCGGATGTCCGCCGCAGGGTCTCCCCATGTGCGGACCGGCTCCGGTCTGTCCGCCTCCTCAGTGCGGTCCCGCCCCCATGGCATGTATGCCGAACTGTCTTCCGCCTTGTCCGGCCCCGGGGTACGCTCCGCCTTCACGGTGCGGTTTTAACCCGCTTTCCGCGATTCTGTCGGTAATCACTTTTCCTTTCAAGCTCATTGCTGGCGCGGTAAAACGTCCGGACTGCCAGCCGCCCATGTTTTGTCCGCCTCCCGGGTGCATGCCCATGTGCGCTCCGCCAGTGACCAAGTGCAAGCCCGGCCACCAGGCGGCTTACCGGGGACCTGCCCCGATGCTCAACCCCATGGTGCAGTAGTTTTTTCTCCGGACCCACTTCCAGATGTTGTGACATGCTCGGGGCGCTTCTTGCGCCCTTTTTTTCTCCCGGAAATCCGGCTGTTTTCTCACACCGGCAGGACACCCGATCCATATGTTATACCATTTCCCATTCAACAAGTAATTTGAATGGTGTTTTCAGCGACCACGTTCCGAGGGCTGGGAGTCTCTTGAGCGAAGCGATGAGACGGCCTTGCGTCGTCCGTAGCGAAAGAGATTCCCAGCCTACAGCCGGTCCAGGGTATCAATTAAAAAACGAATCGGTATTACGACACATTCTCCCTGCCCGATTCACCCGTTTCTTCGGCCAGAAGTCCCCGCTTGAGCCTGAATACCCGGTCTGCAAGCCACAGAGCTTCTGCGCTGTGTGTCACCATTACCAGCGCGGCGCTTTTCATGGTGCATGTACGGTCGATCAGTTCCAGGATACTGTTGCCCGTTTCAGAGTCCAGATTTCCCGTGGGTTCGTCGGCCAGTATGAGTCTCGGTTCTTTCACCAGGGCCCTGGCAATGGCCACTCGTTGTTGTTCGCCCCCGGAAAGCTGCTCCGGAAATTTTCGCCAGTGATTTTCCAGTCCCACTGCAGCAAGCATGTTGTGCGCCCTGGTTTCGTCCGGAGCACCCAGCAGATCCAACGGCAACATCATATTTTCGCCGACGGTCAGGGTGGAGAAGAGATTGAACGACTGAAAAATGAATCCGATTTCCTTTCTCCTATAGAGC
>DATHCX010000037.1:0-2688 GCA_035319325.1 Desulfomonilaceae bacterium | reverse complement strand
TTCGTACCTGGCCAGGGCTGTGGCAGAAGGGGATTTCTGGATGAGAGGATCGAGAATCTCGCTCATGTACGATCCGGAATACTTCGGCAAAACACTCGGTCAGCGCATGAAAATTCTGCCGACAGCCAGGTAAACCAACAGTAGTCTTATATAGCAGCTCTAGAAAATTCTGTCGGATTCGTTCATGAGTTTTTTCCACATTTCGACCCGCCAATCATGTCATTGCGAGGAGCGGAACGACGAAGCAATCTCAGTGTTGGTCAGATAGAGATTGCTTCGGGCTTCGCTCTCGCAATGGCAGTCTTCGAATCTTTTCGCCTAATCAAAACCGACACTACTTTTGAGAATCCTTATATGAGATTCCAGGGGTGGGGGCTCTCCCGAGCGAAGTGATGAGACCAATGCGTTTTCAAATACGTGAAATCGGGGAGGAACTTCTTGTAAGACGTTCCTCCCCGAACCCCACCTCAAGAACTTTTGGCACTGGCCGGCATCTGCATTTCCTCAACGGAAATGCAGATGCCGGCGCATGATAGACGTTTCTGGGGGGGTTGGGCGAGACACTCCTACAAAGAGGGTCCCCCCAATCTTTCTTGTGTGAAGGAGCATTCGTATCAGTACTCGTACGGCAGAAACAGTTTCCTGTGTTCGTCCAGTGCGAACCGATCGGTCATCCCGGCGATGTAATCGCACACGATACGTTCCGGGGAGTCGTTTCCCGCGGTGATCCGCCTGTTCACGCCGGGCGGCAATTGTGAGGGGCGTCCGACGTATTCCCTGAATAGATCCTTGAGCAGCCGGTCCGCCTTATATTGCATTCTGAGGATCTTGTGATGTGTGTAAAAACGTGTGTGCAGAAAATGGTTTAATTCCTGTTTCCACTGCTGCATACGAGGCGAAAATGCTGCCGTTGCGGTTTCGTGATTCTGGATGTCTGCGGGTTTCGTGAAATGGTTATCAACCAAGCGGACTTCGGTTTCTTTCACCATGTCCCGGATAAAAGTGTCGATCAGGAGACGAATGCACTGATACCTGAAGGTATCGCGATCGAGATTCGGGTGTTTTTCCCGAATGATGCGAGTCACCTCCTTCCAGAGATCCAATTGCGAAAGATCTGTTTCATCAAAGAACCCTGACCCGAGTCCGTCTTCTATGTCGTGACAGTTGTAGGCTATTTCGTCGGCCAGATTTGCAATCTGAGCTTCCAAACTGGGTTGAGGCTCCACCATGAACTCTTTGAGTATGTGAGCAGGCGCTTGATCGTACACGGTGGAGTGCCTGATTATTCCCGCTCGGGTCTCATACGTGAGATTAAGTCCTGAAAATTCGGGATAGCGTGCCTCAAGGACGTCCACCACACGCAAAGACTGGCTGTTGTGCTCGAATCCGCCGTTCTCCCTCATGAGATCGTGGAGCGAATGCTCGCCCGCATGGCCGAACGGAGTATGGCCCAGGTCGTGAGCCAGGGCTATCGCGTGGGTCAGATCTTCGTTTGCCCCCAGATACTGGGAAACACTTCTGGCAATCTGCGCGACTTCCAGAGTGTGGGTCAGTCTAGTCCTATAGTGATCACCTTCGTAGTATGCAAAGACTTGCGTCTTGTATTCCAGCCTGCGAAACGCCTTTGAATGAATAATCCTGTCCCTGTCCCTCTGAAACGAAGTCCTGTACGGACATTCTTCTTCAGAATACACCCTGCCTTTGCTTTTCTCCGACAGGAGGGCGTACGGGGCAAGGAATCGCCTTTCCCTCTCTTCCTGGGTGGCACGTTGTATGATCACGAGATTTCCTCAAGATGATGCGGCCCTGTGCAGGAAAATACCGGTATTCGGACCGTTATTTCCGTGCACCGCTCGCGGGAGGGGTAGCGGGATTCTCCTGAGCGCCGGGCAGTTTTGGAGCAACCTGCTCTTTCCTGATTCGCCCGCCCAATGGTTCTTGGCCGAGCGGTCCGGGGAGCACCAGATTCACCAAAAGTGCGAACAAACCTATAATTGCAACAGATACTGCAATCCAGACAATTGTCCTGACGGGCGAACCAGGTTTTTCGTTGGAAGCCTGAGGGGTCTCCGTTTCGGCGGGAAATCGGAAATTGTGAAAAGCGTCCTTGGGAAAATACAGGTCGCGATCCGAGCCCTGAGCGGAGGGTCGGCTGTCCACCGCTGCACTGCTTGTGTCCGCGGCGGAGGATTCCGGTTTGGCGGCAGGTTCCACCGAACGATCGACCGGGCTCCCTGTCTGGACGGACTGAACAGTGGCTTCTATAGCGCTGATCTCCTTGCAGTGGGGGCAGCGAACCTTGACACGTTCACCCGAAGGAAGACGGCTCTCGTCCACTCTCATTTTCCCGTTGCACCGGGGACATGTGACGATCATGTGCCTTAAGCCTCACCGGGCAGCTTTGGATCTCCGAAATGTAGGGGCCGTTGCCGTATGTATCCCATTCGGAAAGGAGTGTCAATCAGCGATTGCGCGGCCATGTAACCATTCATTCTCGCTGGGGGTAATCACTGCCCTGTCATTGCGAGGAGCGGAGCGACGAAGCAATCTCAGTTTTGGTCGGTTGGAGATTGCTTCGCTGTGCCCACAATGACAGCCTTCTTCCGCCCGTAAGTGAATGGATATACGTCATCCCGAACGATTCGTTTCGAATTGCCCCGGAACAAACGTCTGTGCCGGGAATGTTCA
>DATHCX010000036.1:0-15076 GCA_035319325.1 Desulfomonilaceae bacterium | reverse complement strand
AATCTTGATCGTGTCAGCAGCTACGGCAACACCGACAGACACCAAGAACAGCAAGCTCAATACCGAGAGCGCAAAGCCCCACCACTTTTTTCCTCTCATCTTCTCCTCCTACTCCGGTGAATGGTTGGTTGAGAGCGATGTCCCTAAAGGGACTCCGCACGGTCTATGATTTCTTGCACGGCAAGACATAGCCGAAAGCGCGGCCTACTCGCGGACTTCACCATCGGGACGCGATTCAGGCCATTCCAAGATAAGCCTGGAGAATGGATTTCTTGGTGGAAAGCTCGGTGCTCAGGCCTTCGTCCACGATCCGGCCTTCTTCGAGGACGTAAGCATATCTACTGAACTCTAGAGCCAACGATGCATTTTGCTCCACAAGCAAGATGGTTACACCTTCTGTATTCAGGCGTTTGATTACCTCGAAGATGGCATTCACCACCAGCGGTGCCAGCCCGAATGAAGGCTCGTCAAGGGTCAGCAGACGGGGGTGCCCCATGATTGCCCTGCCGATAGCAACCATTTGCTGTTCGCCTCCGGAAAGGGTTGCAGCCCACTGGTTCTTCCTGTTGGCCAAAGTCGGAAGATAGTCGTAAACCCTTTCGAGGTCTTGTCGCACGCGATCCGTGTCATGTCTGAGAAACGCTCCCATCATCAGGTTCTGGAGGACCGTCATTTCCGGGAACAGCAGCCTGCCTTCGGGGCAGTGAACAATCCCCTGCCTGACGCAATCTCGCGGTCTCACCCGAACCATGTCCAGGCCGCCGAAAAGGATGCTCCCCTCGACGGTCACGAGCCTTGATAAGGAGCGAAGCAACGTGGTCTTTCCAGCTCCGTTGCTGCCTATCACTGCGACGAAGTCACCCTCTTGCACATGGAGATCGAGTCCGTGGAGAACCTCGGTTCCATGGTAGAAGGCCTTGAGGTCACGTATTTCAAGCCAGGCCAAGATCGACTCCTTTTCTTCCCAGATAGGCTTCGATAACCTGCGGTTCCTTTACCACTTCACCAGGGGTTCCCTGGGCTATCTTTTGACCGAAATTGACCACTACGACTTTTTGCACCAGCTTCATCAGCTCACGTAATCGATGCTCTATGATCACCACGGTAAGACCGTCACGGTTGAGAGCCTTCACCGTGGCCGAGATTCTGGCGATTTCCCTGTGAGACAAACCTGAAAACGGCTCATCCAGCAGGACGATCAGAGGGTTGGTCACCAGTGCTCGAGCAATATCCAGCAAGCGCAATTCACCCTGGTTGAGATTGTCTACCCAGTCGTCGAGCCGATCTGCTAAACCAAGTGATTCTGCTGCGCGGGCGATGCGGGATTCTACGTCTTCCGAACCTCCTGGGGCAGTCCGCGAACGTCGGCAGTACGATGGTACATAGAGCGCCTCGATCACCCTCATTCCGAAGAAAGGACGGACCAGTTGCCAGGTTCGTGATAGCCCGTGATTCACAATTTCGTACGGCTTCTTGCCCGTCAGCGACGTGTCGGACAATTTTACGGACCCGGAATCAAGAGTGGTGAATCCCGTGATGCAATTGAACGCTGTCGTCTTTCCAGCTCCGTTGGGCCCTATGATGCCGGCAATTTCACCCTGCTCTACCGAGAAGCTGAGGTTGGAGAGAGCCATGAGACCACGGAAACGTTTGACGAGGCCGTTGACTTCAAGCAGACTCATCTCATCTTCTCCCGTCCGTGAAAAAAGAAAGAAAGCACCTTGGATCTCTTGACGAAATGCAGGTTGACGAGACCGTCCGGGGCCAGATATATTAAGAGAATCAGTAATCCGCTATATATAACTATCCGATACTGCTCTATAACTCGCAAATAGTCATTAACCAGAGACAGTGCGATGGCTCCGATGAGCGGCCCTACAATGGTCCCCATCCCGCCGATCATCGCCAAGAGGACAACAATGATGGAGATGTGCCCGGAAAGCATCGTAGGCCCGACCTGCATTTGGGAGTGAGCGAAGACAGCTCCTCCGATTCCCCCTAACAAACCGCTCAAAGCGAAGGCTTCTATCTTGTAATAGGCCGTATTGATCCCCGAGGACTGAGTAGCGTCTTCGTCAGCACGGATAGCCTTGAGTATGCTCCCTCGCTTCGACTTGGCATAAGCCCGGAGCAGTACGTAAACAGCCGCGGTAATCGCCCACACAACCTGGAAGTCGTGGCGAGGGTCGGCTGTCAGCCCGGTCAACCCCGATATGCCTTCTTCACCCCCTGTATAGTAGTACAGGAGAAAGGCCAGCTTGAAGAGAATCGATGCAAAAGCAAGGGTGACCATTGCAAAGTAGGGCCCTTTGAGACGGAGGGTCAGATAACCGATAATGATGCCCGCGATCCCAGCAGCAAGGGCACCCAGAGGAATGGTCAAAGCGGGAGGCAAGCCAAGACGAAGATTGGCAATGCCCGAGATGTATCCTGCGCCACCAACAAAAAAAGCGAACCCGAAATTCACGTCGTGCGTGTAGCCGGTCAGTATGTCCCAACTCATCGCGAACATCGCGTATATCGCGGCCAGAGTCATAATCTCAAAATAGAATATATTGTCGGACAGCATCCCGAAGAGAAAGCCCGCTGCGAGCACGATCACTCCTGCGGGCGACTCATTGCGAAACCACGAGCCAGCTTTCATGGATTATCTCATTTTCTGTCCCAAGATTCCGGACGGCTTGACGAGGAGAACCATGGCGATAACCACGAGTGCGAGCATTTCGCTCAGGTGCTCGCCGATCAAGAAGGATGTGAAGACTTCCGCATATCCCATCAGAAACGAAGCTATGACAGCGCCGACGAGCGACCCCATTCCGCCAAGAATAGCTATAGCAAAGGCTTTAATGAGCGGGAACAGCCACATGTCCGGGACTACCGAAGACACCGGGGCAATCAAGGTGCCAGCCGATGCGGCCATCACTGCGCCCAAGGAATAGGTCACGAGCAGGGCTCGATCCGCGTCTACGCCGGCAAGGATGGCTGCGAGCCTTTGCTGAGCTACTGCATCTATCCCCTGCCCCATCCTGGTTTTTTTCAAGAAGAGCCAGAGGCCAGGCAACACACACAGAACAACAGGGATGAGAATGAGTTGCTGATTGACCACCTTCACGCCCCCGATACGGGTACTGCCTTCTACGAGGCTGGGGATGGACGCACCGGAGACACCAAAGAAAAGTGACATGATTTCGCTTACAAAAAGGGCCATGGCGAGAGTCATGACCATGACATAGGTCACCGACTGAATATTCGGTCTGAGCAGAACCTGATAGACCAGAGCAGCAATCAACCCAACGGAAACCAAGGACAGAGCGGCAGAGAGAATAAGCCCGCCCGTGCTCGCACTGTGAAAGACCAGAGAATAAAAGATAAATGTCAGATACGCCCCCAACATGTAGTATGTGCCGTGAGCAAGGTTGAGGATGCCCCCCACGCTGAACACAAGCACAAAGCCCACCGCTATGAGGGAGTACAATGCCCCGCGCACGAGTCCTAGGATCAAGATTTCCATGGCCTTGTATGCAACCTTTCCCGGATTGCTCTCAGAGATATCCGTAGGCGCTCCATCCGCCGTCTACCGGTATGACGGCACCGGTAATGAATGAGGATTCGTCACTTGCAAGAAGCACGGCAAGACCCAGAAGATCCTCAACCTCCCCGATGCGTCCTTGAGGAGTTCTCTTCTGGATGGCATCCATGGGAAGTATTCCCCTGTCTATGATTCCTTGCACCAGTTCGGTTCGAATGTACCCCGGCGCAATGGCGTTGACGCGAATGTTCTTTTCGGCCCATTCACAGGCCAGCAGCTTGGTCAGCATATTGGCGCCGGCTTTGCTGGCGCAATACGCCGCTCTCATGGGAGCAGCGACAATTCCGTACATCGAACTAATGTTGATGATGCAACCGCCCGTTGCCTGGATCAGCATCTGTCGAGCCGCAGACTGGCATCCGTAAAAGACGCCGAAAAGGTCTGTTTCCAGCGCCCTTTGCCAGTCTTCCGGCTTGAGGTCTTCCGAGGGCTGCGCCATGGAAATACCGGCGTTGTTTATCATGATGTCCAAGCAGCCGAACTCGCTTACGGTTTTCCTGACGACAGTCTCCAGGCTTGCCGGGCGTCTCACATCAAGCGTAAGAGCGAGAGCGCGGCCTCCGGAATCCTGTATCTGGCTCGCGACCGAGGCCAGCAAATCCTCCGATCGACTGGCCAACACGACAGTCGCACCTTCCTGCGCATAACGAGTGGCTATCGCCTTGCCGATGCCTTTGCTCGCACCGGTAATTATCGCGACCTTGCCCGCCAGTCTCATGAAACGGCTCCCTCTTAATCCCTACGGATTTTCAGCAGCATCAGGTCCCACGGTTATCGCCTCTTCGGAGGAACAGTTCTGCCGATGCAACGATTGCCTCTGGGGTGTGCTCAGCTATTGTCTCTGTTTGCCCAGGCATTTCTCGCGTGCCTATCACTAACCCTCGCGATCCACAGATCCAGTAACAGCGGATATTAGAAGGTCGGTTGCCTGATTTATTTCTTCCATTCTGTCGGTATGGGTCGATTCCTTCAGTATGAGCCAGCGAAGCGCCATGTGACTGAAGGCTCCCAGGAACATGTTTCTAAAGACCCTGGAATTGGCAGTAGAGTCGAAAACTCCGGCCGCTTTGCCTTCTTCCACTACTTCTTCGATTCGTCCGAAATAACGTCGGAATCTGTCAAAGGCTGTGGAGCCGTAAAAGCGCTGATTAAGCTGAAGCTGGAGAAGAAATACTTTGAGAAACCGGGGCTCCGTGAGGAAGCTCGCGAAGTGAAACTTGATAAGCCGTCGCAGTTTTCGCACTGGGTGTCTTATTTCGAACGCTTCCGAGACTTCCGAGAGATACGAGTCGAATCGACTCACCGCTATTGAAAACAAAATATCTTCTTTGCTTTCAAAATATTCATAAATGGTACCGTCAGCCACGCCGACGGATTTGGCTA
Organism: Desulfomonilaceae bacterium; assembly: GCA_035319325.1. Lineage (GTDB taxonomy): Bacteria > Desulfobacterota > Desulfomonilia > Desulfomonilales > Desulfomonilaceae > DATHCX01. The sequence goes on along the minus strand of DATHCX010000036.1, from coordinate 10,104 downwards.
TCTCAGCCACGGTTGCCTTGTTAAAATCCTTTTCTGAGAAAACCTTTTCAGCTGCAATGAGGATTTCATGCCTGCGGTCCCTTTTTGTATCGTCCGGCGAAATCCTTGCAGCGATCATGCAATTCACCAGCATCATGATCGCTTCAAAATCATCCTCACTGTTCTTGAGCTCTCCGCTGGCCAGTGACCCTATGTTCTCCATGTCCAGGGTACCCAGAATCACGTCTCGAATCAGACGCACGTCAACATCTTGGCGTATCTTGCCCTGTTCAACGCCCTGCTCGAGTGTGGACAAAAGGATTGCTGCGTACGTGCGGACAAGTGCGTAGGCAGGCGTAGAATAGAAGTCTTTGGAGGACCGGCATTCCAGAAGCAGGAGCCTGGCGTAACTCCGATGGGCGTCGTTATAGCGCAAGTGGAACCAGACCAGTTTTCGGAGCCTACTGTCGACGTCTTGAATGCCGGTCAGCTGCTCCTCCACCAGAGCGAGCACCTCTTTCATCCGTTCGGCAGGTATAGAAAAGAGGAGATCCTGCTTTCCCTTAAAGTACTGATAAATCACTGAATCAGTGACACCGGCCTTTCGCGCTATCTCGGCAATGGAGGAGGCCATGAGACCTTTTTCCGACATGATCTCTTCAGCAGCAGCCAAGATTCGCCATTTGGTGCTTGAGGTCGTTCCTTCGCCCTGACTCCTGTCAGGTTCGTTCTGACGCGTGCTCACTGATTGCATTCAACGTACCTTCTCATCCGGAAATCTACCTCAACTCGTACTCTAAGACTTTCCCTGGTTCCCGTGCGGCATCCCTTGCGCAGCGCTTATTTGCCGGAAGTCACTTTCTCGTGTCGTAAGCAAACCACCCTGTTCCTGTCTTTCTGCCCAAACGGTTTGCAAAAACCCTTTGCTTCAGGATCGGTTGCGGCTTGAAGCGCTCGCCGTAAGCCTCGAAGAGAATTTCCTGGACCCTTAGACACAAGTCGTTTCCCGCCAAGTCCATGAGCGCATGCGGTCCTATGGGATGGCCCAGCCCAAGTTTGCACGCAGTGTCAACATCTTCCGGGGAGACTACTCCTTCTTCCACCAGCCGGTTGGCCTCGATAAGCATGACGTGCAGGATGCGGTTCACCGCAAAGCCAGGCACGTCTTTAACGCGTATGGGCGTTTTTCCTATGTTGTTCAGTACAGCCATAGTCTCAGTGACCGCCTTCTCATCGGTTTCCAGGCCGGGGATTACTTCCACCAGCTTCATGACGGAGGCAGGAGAAAAAAAGTGAGCCCCGAGAAAGCAACCTCGGCGTCTTGCGGCCACACAGGATGCCAATTGCGTGATAGGAATGCTGGAAGTATTGCTGATGAACAGGCAGTCAGGGTTGCACGTTCCGTCTATTTCCTCAAACACGGACCTTTTCACCTCGAAACTCTCGAAGACTGCCTCCACAACGAGCCTCGCATCGTGCATGTCTGCAGCGCGGTCCGTGGGCATGATGCGCGACAGTGTCTCATTCACGAGCTCTTGTTCGAATCTGCCTTTCTTCACCGCCCGATCGAGCACGGAGTGAAGGCGTGCCTTGCCCTTCTCTGCCAGGTCCAACGTGGCATCCTTGATGATTACCGTGGTGCCGGCCATCGCGAAAGACAACGCTATCTCTGCCCCCATCATCCCGGCCCCGAGCACCCCTATTTTCTCAAAACCATCCATAGGTGACATATGTTCTCCCACGTGAAACGCCACTCGATCCGTTCACTTCGCACGTTCGTGAGTGGAAACGAGTAGCCGGCTCCTGTCCTGCTCACGCAACCTTTATGAGGCACGCGTCTCCCTGGGCGAGACCGCCACAAATGGCCCCCAGCGCATACCCTCCCCCGCGGCGGCGCAATTCATACACCAGGTTCATGATCACTCTGGCCCCGCTGGCTGTATTCGGATGGCCTATTGCTATCGCGCTCCCGTTCACGTTGGTTTTCTCTCGAATAGCTTCGGTCCTGGTGCGATCCTTCTCCCCCAACATGAGGGTCGAAACCAGTGGCACAGCGGCAAAGGCTTCATTGATCTCTATTACCTGAATGTCATTCAGTGTGAGATCCGCACTCGCCAAGACTTGCCGGATTGCAATGGCCGGGGCTTCAGGAAGGCGATCGGGCTTCGTGGCAATCGACGACATGGCTACAATCTCGGCCAAGGGCTCCAGACCCAGTTCTCTGGCTCTCGTTGCTTTCATGAACAGAATTGCCGCAGCTCCGTCATTCAGACCAGGAGCGTTACCGGCAGTAATGGTTTTGCATCCATAAATGCCCGGCAGCGCAGCCAGCTTTTCCGGAGTCACATCAGGCCTGTACTGTTCGTCGATCTCCAGTATCTTGGCAGCAGCCTTCTTTTGCGGAATCTCCAGGACCATCATCTCGTCCTTGAACTTGCCCTGCTTCCAAGCGGCACCATAATTGAGGTGGCTCCGCAATGCCCATTCATCTTGCTCTTGCCGGCTTACTCCGTACTCTACAGCCACATTATCGGAATCCACTGAAACGGGATTATAATCCTTGTATCCCAAGCCGAAGAGTGGATCCTCCATAGCTACACTGCCAAGCCGGAAACCCTGCCATCGGAGCCCACGCACAATCAGAGGTTCCTGGCTGAACGAAGTCGCTCCGCCTCCTACGGCAGTCTGGATCTCCCCAGCCATTATCGCTCGACATCCGTAATGAACCGCAGACATTGCAGAAACGCAGGCTTTGTCCATGGAAACAGAAGGAGTCTCGGGCGGGAGCCCTGCTTTGAGCAAAATTTGGCGCGCAGCAACCGGGGTGTATACATCTTTGCAAACCGAGGTGTCTCCCACACCCCAGTACACTTCCTCCACCGCGCTCCCGGGGAGTCCGGTTCGAACCAGGAGTTCCCGCAGGGGCAGGGCCCCCAGGTCATAATAGTCCCATTCCTTGAGAGCTCCGCAGTACCTTCCGAATGGGGTTCGGATTGCTGCGACAATCACAATACCTTTATACATACCGAAGACTCCTCGGATGAGTGAACATTCTTTTAAGAACAGCCGGAATGACGCAGATCTCGGCAGGGGGTGTCCTGCCGGGAGCTTTTGGTAATGAAACTACTCCTTGCTCCATTCCTGCGAGCTCGGCCGCAGCGTAGCAAATGGCATAAAGCGTGTCAATAAGAAACTGAATCTGAATGATATTATGATATGTGCTTGCCTCAGACCCCACAACCGAGACCGGGCTTCGCGATATCCAACTTGATATCATCTAGTTGAGAGTAATATCAGGGGGCTTTTCCATGTCACATCGTGCCTGAATGAAATTATGAACTCCGTTTCCTGCGAATGCGTCCAAGGGAGCCGACGACAGCCTCCCGAGGTCACATTGAGACCGATGGCAAAAAACACACGGTTGTCCGGCGAAGGGATGATGCTTTCGGGAAATGCTGAATTCTATGGGTATTCTCAAAAGTATGGTCGGTTTTGAGAATACCCATATACGTCGTCTCTGATTTTGTCCTGGATTAACATTGCTTGACGCATGTGCATGCGGCGAGGTAGTCTCGTAAGAGACGAGTAAATAGCATGTTGAGGCGGGGCGGCCCCTTTTAGAGGGTCAGACGAATCACCCTGCCGCCGGGCACCGACCCAAACACTCCCGAAATGGCCAGAACAAGCAATAATTCAGGATCGATTCATCATGGTGCCCACAGTTCTCCATGAAAAAGCGTTATTGACCCTTGGCCTGTGCCTGGGGCTCCTGCTGCTCGGTCCGTTCGTTCCCGGAACCCTGACAAGCATGTCCTTCGCGACAATCGGAGTGGGCACCGCCTTTATCCTGAGCAAGGAGAGAACACTGTCCAGGAGAGTAATCCTCCTGTTTTCGTCTGCTGTTGTCTTTGTCGTGGTCTTTGCGAAGCTCATTCCTTCCGGCGCACCTTCTTATATACGGGTAGCGGTCGGGATAACGGCACTGGGGCTTACCATGGCCCTGTACGGGGTATCTGCCGTGCTGATTCTCTCGGCCCTGTTGAAAGCAAAGCAGGTTACTCATGACCTGATCATATCCGCGGTGAACCTGTACATAATTCTCGGGGTGTTCTGGGCACACGTTTACAGCATCCTGAATTGGTTCCATCCCGAAGCCTTTGGACTGAATGTCGAAGAAAGTTCCTCAGTGTCGCACTTCATTTATTTCAGCTTCGTCACTCTGGCAACTCTGGGGTACGGGGACATTACGCCGAAGACGGAATTCGCCCAGAGGCTGGCCATTCTCGAGGCGATCATGGGGCAGTTTTACGGATCGGTCGTGGTGGCCTACCTCCTGAGCGTGTACATCGGCCGAATCATCCGGAGGGACCAGGGCTGATTACGCCGGTCCGCGGTCCTGCTTGACGGGTGATCCTTCGCCGTATCGGTTGGTTGGACGTGATGCCTTTTTGCAGGATCTCTGTTCTTGGTCATCAGGGTTGGGAGTCAGGCCTGAGAGTGCCGATGGTGGCAGGCGCTGTCGGGTGGGCAGTTGAGCATGCCGGTTGATCGTTGCGCCGAAATTCATTGGCCTGCGGGTGGAAGCAGATACAGCGTAACGGCGAAAATTGAGTAAACCATCAACAGCAATACGCCGTTGAACCACGCTGATTTCCCACTGTTGGCCACCAGAGTTGCCGATATTGTTGAGATCAGCACCATAACAACCGAGCCGGGCCAGAATCGCAGATCCATGGGTGTCGGCGCGACCAGGTAGCTCGCGATCACCAGCACAGGTGCCACGAACAGAGCGATCTGCGCTGCGCTTCCCAGCGCAATGCCGACGCTGAGGTCCAGTCGGTTCTTCCGCGCACCGGAAAAGGCCGCGGTCATCTCCGCCGCGGCGCTCACCAGGGCTACCACCACGAACCCCACAAACGCCGTCGACATGCCCAGGGCCGATGCGGCCTTCTGCACGGATTCGACAAAGACCTCGCTGACCAGCGCCACCAGCACGGTCACGCCGCCCAAGATCGGCAAAGCCACGGCCAATGGCCATGGAGACTGTTCATCCGGTTCATGCGAGGCGCTGCCGAAGTACTCGCGATGGGTTTTGAGTGAGAAGAACAGGCCCATTCCGTATGTCGCAATCAGCAGCACCGCAAGGCAGATGCTCAGTTTCTGGGTAAACGCCTTGGCGGAAGCCGAATCGACTTCACTGATTGCGGAGGGAATCAGCAACGCAATGGTTGCCAGGAATAGCTGAATTGATTGGAGGCGGGCCATGGCCGGGTTGTATTCCTGCGTGCGATATTTCAGTCCCCCGAGCAGAAACGACGCCCCAAGCATGAACAGCGTGTTGGTGACGATCGCGCCGGCCACGGAGGCCTTCACCAGCATGAACTCGCCCGCTCGCAATGCGGCCAGAGCAATCACGAGTTCGGTCAGGTTTCCAAGCGTGGCGTTCAGCAACCCGCCCACGGTGTCTCCGGTCTTGGCGGCCACAGACTCAGTGGACTGGCTCAACAGCACCGCCAGCGGAATAATGGCCAGAATCGAAAGAATGAACAGCAGAACATGCGCCTCCGGCTTAATGGCCTCGGCCACGAATACCCCCGGCACAAAGATCAGCAGCGATAGTAACGGGGTCTTGCGCATTTCGTGGACGATTTGCTTCATCGGTTCAATCCTGACGTGATCCAGACTCGAAAATGGGCGTGCTCCCTTTGTTCGCAGCCCTGGAGGATGCCGAGAACGGCCTATCCCGCAGATTCAACCTCTTCCACGGCAACACCGGTACTCCCGGCACCCTCGTGGCCTACTTTGTTTAATATAGTTCTCGAAAATTGTGTCGGGTTCTCTCTTATACGCATTCGCCACAAGATTTATAAGATTCCCGGGCTGGGGGCTCTCCTGAGCGAAGTGATGAGACGGCTCTGCGTCGTCCGCAGCGAAGGAGTGCCCCCAGCCTGTGCCCAGAATCGAGTTGCCTGCAAAAAAGCGAATCTGTATTAATTCTCGCCCGTATTCCGGTGGTCCAATCATGTCATTGCGAGGAGTGGAACTACGAAGTAATCTCAGTTTCGGTGGGTTGGAGATTACTTCGGGCTTTGCACTCGCAATGACGTTCTTCCCATCTTTTCGAGTAATCAAAACCGACATCATTTGAGAATCCCCGTGGACGCTGACTTCAATGCCGGCCACCGTCTGTCAGACCCGGAGTTTTTTTGTCTTTACCATCTCGAGATTCATAACGATTCCGCTGACGCGCTTTTGCTCCCAGCGCCTTTGCTCTTCAGTTGTGCCACTTTCTGCATGAACACATAGAGCACCGGAGCGAAAAACACGCCAAGAATGGTTACACCCAGCATGCCGGCAAACACTGCTGTGCCCAATGCCTGTCGACTCACGGCTCCGGCGCCCTCAGCGATTACCAGCGGCGTGACACCGAGAATGAACGCGAACGAAGTCATCAATATCGGGCGGAAGCGAAGTTTCGATCCTTCCACGGTCGCGTCGATAAGCCCTTTTCCCTTGGATCGCATATCCCGGACGAATTCCACAATCAGAATCGCATTCTTGGCAGAAAGGCCCACCAGCAAAACCAGGCCCACTTGAGTGTAAATGTTGTTGTCCATGTTACGAATCACGAGGGCAATCGCTGCTCCCAAGACCGCCAGGGGAACAACAAGCACTACCGAAAAGGGATCCGTCCAGCTCTCGTACTGCGCCGCAAGAATGAGAAAAACCACAATGATAGCGAGACCGAAAATTATCATGGCCTGCCCTGAGGCTTTCATCTGCTGAAATGCCATGGCCGTCCATTCGTACCCGATTCCCACAGGCAGTTGAGCCTTGGCGAGCTTCTCCATCGTCTGGATGGCCTGTCCACTACTGAACCCGGGCGCAGGGCTCCCCATGACCTTGGCCGTTGGATACAGATTGTACCGATCCACTTTCAGAGGTCCCAAAGCATCCTTGACCGTGGCCATGGCTCCGAGAGGCACCATCTGGCCATCGTGATTCCGCACTTGCAGTTTCATGATGTCCTCAGGCTTGCTCCGGAATACGCTGTCAGCCTGGACCTTCACCTGCCATGTTCTACCAAATTTGTTAAAGTCGTTGACATAAGCAGCCCCGAGGTAGGCCCCCATGGCGTCAAACACTGTCTGGAGAGACACTCCCATGTTGAACGCCTTCTCGCGATCCACGTCGACGAATACAGATGGTACGCTGGCCCGAAAGGTTGAGAATACATTCGTCAGGCTCGGCTGTACGGCGGCAGATGCAGATAGCTCCTGTCCGGCGTTTTGAAGCGCGATGAGCCCCAGCCCCGCTTTGTCCTGGAGCTGCATCTCAAAGCCGCCACCTGTGCCGAGCCCGAAGATGGGTGGCAGTGTGAAAGCAAAGACCATTCCTTCCTGAATTTTCCTAAAATCCGCCTTGAGCTCTGCCATGATCACATCGCGGCTGCGACCCTTCTGAAGCCGTTCATCCCACGGGGTCAATGGAGCGAAAAAGCAAGCGAGATTTGGAGCTGCGCCGTCGATCATCGAATATCCGCCCAGCACACCATACCCGGCAATGCCGTCAGTCTTGGCAAGAATTTCCCCGACGCGCTGGACCGTAGCCTCGGTTCTGTCAAGACTTGAACCATCCGGCATTTGGACGTTGAGAAGGATCAGCCCATCGTCCTCCAACGGCACGAAACCGGTTGGAAGACGCATGAATCCAAGACCCGTCAGGGCCACAAGGCCAAGGAACACGAGCATCATGACGCCCACCCGACGGACGCATCCTGAGACAACCGTCGTGTACGAGTTCGTAATTCGATCGAATACCGAATTGAACGTCCTGAAGAAAACATTCTTCGGTCCATGGCCCGGTCTGAGGAGCAGAGCGCACAGTGCGGGGCTGAGGGTCAACGCATTGATAGCGGAAAACAGGGTCGTTATCGCAATCGTAAGTGAGAACTGTCGATAGAGCTCACCGGTTATTCCTCCCATGAACGCAGCGGGAACAAACACGGCCATGAGGACCAGAGTGATGCCGATGATCGCTCCTGTGACCTCGTCCATCGCGCGAAATGCGGCCTCTTTGGGACCAAGACCGAATTCGGTCATGTTGCGTTCGACATTTTCAACCACCACAATCGCATCGTCCACCACGATGCCGATCGCAAGCACCATTCCAAACAAGGTGACCATGTTGATGGAAAAACCAAGCCCTGCCATCGCCGCAAAGGTACCGATCAAGGAAACGGGAATCGTAATGGCCGGTATCAGGGTGGCACGCCAATCCTGCAAGAAAATAAAGACCACGATGAAAACCAGAACAAAGGCCTCGAACAGTGTCTTGATCACCTCATGAATCGATGCCTCAATGAACCGCGAAATCTCATAGATGGCCTTGTATTCAAGACCTTGCGGGAAGTCATGCTTCAACTGTTCCATGGTCTTGTCCAGTTGGCCGGCCACTTGCATGGCATTGGACCCTGGAGACTGATATATGACGACCGTGGCAGCCGGTTTTCCATTGTATACAGAGAAGGTGTCGTAGGCCTTTCCGCCCAGTTCCACGCGGGCTATGTCTTTCACCCGCGTTACTTTGCCGCCTTCAGCGGTCTTGACGATGATGTTCTCGAACTGATCTACTTCAGTCAACCTGCCGAGTGTATTGATATTGATCTGGAAATCTTGTCCCTTGGGAGCGGGCCGCTGGCCGATCATGCCCGCGGCGACTTGCACGTTTTGCTGGCGCAAGGCATCGACCACGTCGTTGGTCGTGATGCTTCGCGATTCCATCTTGTTCGGATCCAGCCAGAGGCGCATGCCGTAGTCCTTCGAGGGATATACCACCACGTCTCCCACACCTCGTATGCGGCTGAGTTCATCCTTGATCCGGAGGCTCACATAGTTGGCAAGATACAGATCGTCGTACCGTCCGTCCGGGGAGTAAACACAGAGAACGGTTACCAACGCCGATGAGACCTTCTTTGTGGTCACCCCCTGACGCTGGACTTCCTGGGGTAGCTTTGGTATTGCGGTGGCGACTCGATTCTGAGTCAAGACCGTCGCCATGTCTATGTCGGTCCCCAACTCGAATGTGACATTGAGCGTGTACGAGCCGTCAGACGCACTGGTGCTGCACATGTAGAGCATTCGTTCGACGCCGTTGATCTCCTGCTCGATGGGGGACGCAACGGTGTCGGCAATCACCTGCGGGTCCGCTCCGGGGAAAAACGCCTTCACCTGAACAACAGGCGGAGTGATTTCCGGATACTGGGCGATCGGCAGAGTGAACATGCACACGCCACCGGCCAGGACAATGAGAATCGACAGGACTGACGCAAAGATCGGACGGTTTATGAAGAATCGACTGAGCATGGAGCGACCTCCCCTATTTGCCCGAAGAAGTGCTTGGGGAAGTATCGGCCGAGCCCGGCGATGGCTGCGACTCCTTGATCGGTGTCACTTTGGAGCCTGGCCTTGCCCTCTGCATACCGTTCGTGATTACCCATTCATCCTTGGCAAGGCCCTTTTCGATCACTCTCAGCCGATCCAGCTGCTGGCCGATTTCTACCTGGCGTTGTTCCACCACGTTGTCCTTGTTCACAACAAGGACGTAGCGTCCGGCCTGATCCAGACCGACGGACAAGTTGGGGACGAGAAGAGCTTCTCGCTTTCTCAGGGGTACCCTGACTCTGACAAACAGGCCCGGCATGAGGAACCCGTCCGTGTTGGGGAACAGAGCCCGGACCGAAAGCGTGCCTGTGTTTGGATCAACCTGCGTTCCCAAGAAATCGACTGTACCGTTTCGCGCAAAGTCCGTCTCGTCTGCCAGGGCGAGAGAGCATGGCACCTGCGGTCTGTGAGCTCGCTCCGGATCTCGCTGCGATCCGTTGTTACGGGAAACCATTAACAGGTCGTTCTCGCTAATATTAAAATATGCGTAGACGGATTCATCATTGACGACCGTGGTCAAAAGGGTCTTGTCAAGGGCCCCCACGAGGGTGCCCAGGTCAACCAGATTGCGATCCACACGACCGTTGATCGGAGACTTGACCTGGGTATAGTCCAGTTGAAGGCGAGCCTCTTCCAGGTCGGCCTTGGTGATTCCCACCTGAGCGCCGGCCACCGATTCCTC
>DATHCX010000035.1:0-17901 GCA_035319325.1 Desulfomonilaceae bacterium | reverse complement strand
GGTTTGGGGGTGTTACGATGAAAAGGGCTCTGTTGTTCGCGCTCGTTTTGGGAGTCTTGGCTCCCTCGATCCTTATTGCTCAAACTATTTCGCCTAGCCTGATCCCTACGGGTCTTCCTGCACTGCCATCAACGGGTCAAGATGCTGACGGCACGAGTTTGTTGTCCAGCTTGCCGCTGGTCAAGGGACTGACGGCCGGAAAAATCCAGCTCAACCCGTCAATGCAAATCGGTTACCAGCACATAGCTACGAACATGAGCCTCCCAGCCTCGGCTGTGCCCCGGGGAGCGAACCAGCTTTTCATCGGAACGATAGATGTCACCTTGAAGGACTTCAACTTCTGGTCCGGAACACTTGGGCTCAACGTCACGGTTTCTCCGCTCACCTTATTCGGATCGGTTGGAGGCTATGCACCCCGGCTTTTCCGCATGTCAGGAGTGGTGCCGGTTTCAAATGCTCTTGGCGCTGCGGAACCGGACATCACGTTTACCGGCTCGCATTTCGAGTTCTGGTCGGCCCAGTGCGGCGTGGCTTACACCATCTGGGGCGATTATTCGCTTCTCGCGGGTTACGCCTGGTCCCACACCGCTGCCGAATTCACCGATCCACGCGTGGGCTCGGTTCCTCTTGCGAATCAAACCTTGCGAGGGGACGTTTCCATGAACGTGGGAGTGCCGTTTATAGGAGTGCAGGTGCTGCAAAAAGGATATTACCGGGCCGCTTTGATGTACAGTCCTTTGGCCACGTCGTCGGGCGCACTTTCACTCCAAACCTTTACCCCGGATTTAGCAGACGTTCGGTACTCGTTAAATCAACCGGGCACTTTTGTTGCTCTGAATGCCGAATACTATTTCTTGTTCAAACCGCCCGTAATTCTCAGTTGTTGGTTTGCAGGTACGTACGTCAACATACGCGGCACGTCGGACCTGAATTTTACTACGGCGGGGCCGACAGCCGTGCGGGATGTGACCATTACGAACACCCAATACGGGTTGGCAGGCGGAGTCTCCTTCGGAGTAGCATTCTGATACCGTTCGCGTTCGAACACGTGAAATCGGGAGGCGCCTCACTTCAAGAACCTTCAGCCCTTCTCGTGGATGCAATTGTGAGCGAATGTTTAAGACTCTAATAAGACGATCGCCAGTCTTCTAGGGGGAATCCGGAATCCCACCTGCAGCGTCCGTTCAGTCAGGACTGGACAACGATGTCATTGCGAGCGGAGCGATCTCGCCGCTAACTATCGAGATTGCTTCGTTGTTTCACTCCTCGCAATGACAGGTCCATGTTCATTTCCGCACGAGCCTCAATGATTACCGCTTGTGCTAAACATCCGTTGCGGTTCTGCGTAAGGCAGACTAATCTGGTACTCATGAAAAGATTTAGCATCGTCGTAGTGGCCGGGGTGATTTCCCTGGGCATGATGAGCGCTTGGACGCTTCAACAGCCCACCGCCGCAACTGCACCCGAAACTGCTCTCGCTCCATCTTCCGCTCCACAAGGCTACACAGGATCCGTCAGTTGCCGCAAGTGTCATGAGAAATTCTATCAATTATGGGCTCCGTCCCACCACGGGCTGGCCATGCAACCCTATTCCGCCGAATTTGCGCAAAAAGAGCTGACAGCCCCCATGGGAGAAACAGTCATAGGAGATCTCAGGTATCAGGCGGATATCAGTGGCGAGACCGGCTGGGTAATCGAACGCAGCGATGAAGGTGAAAAAAAGTACCGTATCGAGCATGCCATGGGTGGGAAGAATGTGTACTACTTCCTTACCACTCTGGATCGAGGCCGCCTGCAGGCGCTTCCCGTTGCATACGACGTGCGCACGAAAAAATGGTTCGACATGGCGGAGAGCGGGGTGCGGCATTTTCCCGGTCACACCGATGTACCGGTGAACTGGAAGGAATGGCCTTACACGTTCAACACCGCTTGTTACGGATGTCATGTCAGCCAGGTTTCCACAAACTATGACCCAAAAACGGACAGCTATCACACGGTGTGGAAGGAGCCGGGCATCAACTGCGAGACATGCCACGGTCCCGCAGACGGGCACATTCGCGTATGCGAAGCTGCCCCAAAAGGAACCGTTCCAAAGGATCTGAAAATTACCCGAGGCGGCAGAGATTTCACCTCCGAACAAAACAATGCCACGTGCTCCAGCTGCCACGCCAAGGCGGTGGTCCTGACGAGCACTTTCAAGCCCGGGGACAAATTTTTCGACCATTTTGATCTGGTAACTCTCGAAAGCCCCGATTATTACCCGGACGGCCGCGACATCGGAGAAAACTATACGTATACCTCGTGGGTTATGAGCCCTTGTGTAAAGTCCGGGAAGCTCCATTGCCTGCATTGCCACACCTCCAGCGGCCGGTACAAATTCAAGGGAGACGACAAGGCGAATCAGGCATGCATGCCTTGCCATCAAGACAAGGTCGACCATTCCTCCGAGCACACGCACCATAAAGCAGACAGCCTAGGCAACAAGTGCATTTCCTGCCACATGCCGATGACTGAATTCGCCCGTATGCGCAGGACCGACCATTCGATGCTTCCCCCGACGCCCGCGGGCACCATGGCTTTTCAGTCGCCCAATGCCTGCAATCTCTGCCACAAGGACAAGACGCCTCAGTGGTCTGACGAATGGGTTCGCAAGTGGCGACAGCGAGATTACCAAGCTGCAGTACTTCACAGGGCGGGGTTGATCGCTGCAGCCCGGGCAAGAGATTGGAGCCGTTTGCCTGATATGCTCGCCTACCTGGAAAACAAAGACAGAGACGAAGTCTTCACTGCTTCGCTGATACGATTGCTCAGACCATGCGAAGATGAGACAAAATGGCCTGCCGTTCTGAACGCAATGAAGGATCCGTCGCCTCTCATCAGGGCTGCCGTTGCGGAGTCTCTTGCTCAAAACCGGTCTCATGAGAGTGCAAGCGCTCTGGAGACCGCCGCCACAGACGGTTCCCTTTTAGTTCGGATTCGCTCTGCAGCAGCTCTGTCTGGTTTTCCGAAAACGTCATTAGGGGATCGGAATCTGGCTGCCGTCGAGAAAGCTACGGCGGAATACGTGGGGTCGCTATCTGCCCGGCCGGACCACTGGGCCTCTCATTACAATTTGGGGAATCTGTTCCTCAATCAGGGTAAGCTCCAGCCTGCCGCGGCTGAGTTTCAGACCGCCAGCAGGCTTGACCCCCAGGAGGTTTCACCGCTCGTAAACCTGTCCATCGTGCAGGCCCGCATGGGTGAGTTTGGAAATGCGGATGAATCGCTGAAACGTGCGCTGCTCATCGCTCCGAAAAACGCACCGGCCCATTTCAACATGGGGCTCCTCAAGGCGGAGCAGAATGATCTCGCCGCGGCGGAGAAACATCTCCGACTAGCTTTGGCAGCCGATCCCAGGCTTGGCGAGGCAGCCTACAATTTGAGCGTCATACTTGCTAAAGATCGACCTGACGAAGCAATCGCCTGGTCCCGGAAAGCTGTGGATCTTCGGCCGCGAGAACTCAAATACAGCTACACCCTTGCTTTTCATCAGCAGCTGAAGGGCGACTTGCCCGCGGCGGCTCAGACCTTGGAAGAGCTTATCGTGAGAAATTCTACGTACACAAATGCGTATCTTTTGCTCGGAGACATTTACGAAAAGCAGGGCCAAACCAAGCAGGCGGCGGAGGTGTACCGCCGGGCTTTGGCCACCGGGGCATTCTCGGTACAGGAACGGCGATTCATTGATACCAAACTCAAGAGGATAGAATCTCGTTGAACGAAGTGGCGGAAACGGGAGCTGTCTCCAGGGTCCAATTTGTGCATTATCCGCCTCAGCTCATTGCCGCTTTCGACTTCAATCACGTGCGGGAAATATTCTCTTCCAATCCTCCTTCATGCTGATGACGATCCAGCCTTGTTTCTCGGCCTCTTCGTACAGAGCCTGGGTGAAAGTGCCGACCTTGGTATCGGGCAATCCCCGGGCCGGACCGTACGCATACTCGCGCTGCGCATCGTCGTGCAGCACGATCATAGACAACCGCGACCCGTTGCCGGCCTTTGTGTACTCCAGCATCTGCCGGTCGCCGATCGAGTTGCCGAACGCAGCATAGGGCCGCCGGCCGATCATCAGGTGAATCCCTTCGGGCTTGCCGGCTTTATCGTCGTTGAGCAGTAGCTTGGGCTCCTTTGTCAGGAACGGCTTACCGTCCTTACCGTAGCCATACTTCGTACCGGACGCTGTGCCCACTACGTGCTCGGGTGGAATGCCGTACACCCGCTCGGAGTAGACGCGCACGAAGTCCTGGCCGCCACCGGTTACGATATACGTCTTGTAGCCGTTTGCACGTAAGTGCTGCATCACTTCCAGCATCGGCTGATAGACCAGCTCTGTGTAAAGGCGATTCCAGCGCGGATGCCTCGCCGTAGCGATCCACTTCTTCACTTCGGCGTTGAAATCATCGACCGTCATACCGGTGAGCGTGGCCGCGAGGACCTTTTCCAGGTCCTTCAGGGTGAGCTTGGCCATCGCCAGCTTGTCGCCGGACAGCACCGTCTTGAAGGGTTGGACGTTCTTCAATTCAGGCTTCTGAGCCACAATCGCCGGGACCCGCTCCAAGCAGTAGATCGCCTGTGTATACATAGGATGCTCCACCCAAAGGGTGCCGTCCTGATCAAAGGTGGCAATGCGGTCCTCGGGAGCGACGTACTTGGGGCCGGATTTGTCGGTCGTTTCCTGCACGAATCGGATTATCGCCTGCTTCGCGGGTCCGTCGTTCCAGGAGGGAAGCGGATCGGTCTGTGCCCAGGCTTGAACGGCGGTAAATAAGACTGCTGCCGTGCATGAGAACAGGAAACAGAGAAGGCGGAGACTATGTTTCACAAACATCTTCTTCGCGATATCGCTTAGAGCTGGAGAGGAAAGCATGCATGCATGTTTTTGGCGAATCATTTGGAAGCTCCTGAAAGGGTTATAGGCGCAAAATCATATTGCAAGCGTCTCAAGAAAGAGCCGAGCGGTAGTCATCCTCTCGAGCTATAGAGGTATAGCGGATGAAAGTGTCGTCGGGAAGGTTCTCTCTCCTGACGAGCAATCATTCAGTTACTCAGGAGAATTGCATGGCCTGTGCCATTGCGAGGAGTGAAACGACGAAGCAATCTGGATACTTAAGGTCCGAGATTGCTTCGCCGCGCTCGCTATGACAGCCTTTTTCCACCCGTCACTACATGGATACCCTGACGACAGGTAATCATCCCGGCAACCCTGAGGCGCTCAAATCGGGCGGCAGAACGTCCGGTTCCCTATTTGTAGTCCGGCGGAACAGTTTCGGTGAATCCGGGCCCGTATGGCTTGTACGGAACATTCGGGAATTTCTTGAGTTCCTCAAAGAACTGCGACGCGGGACCCCCGACAAACAACGCTATCCATCCATTGTCGGAACCGGAAAAACGGCCGGGAGATGACTTCAGGTCTCCCCGTGTCGGAGCGGCCCCGTTGAAGAGCATGTCGTACTGCTCGCCGGGATCCCACCGCAAGTCATAGATCGCCGGGGTTTTCATAAACAGGCTCGGTCCGAGCCATGTGTCTTTGGCCGTCCACAGTGCCTTGAAGTTCTTCACGCGAACACCGCCAAAGGACTGGTCGTTGAAATACAAGAAGGATTCCCGTTTTCCGGGCCCTTTGCCGAGCAGCGAATCGCTTTGATCGATCCCATCGAAAATGATCGGTTGCCCCTCATTGTCCTTCCACTCACGAGAGGGTGCTTCGAGACCCGCGATGCGAGCGAAAGTGGGCCACCAGTCCATGTGGGAGAACATGTCCGTGTTCACCGAACCGGCCTTGATCTTACCGGGCCACCACGCGATAGCGGGGACGCGAAAGCCGCCTTCGAACGGTGAACCCTTCATCCCTCGGAATGGCGTGTACCCGGCATCAGGCCAGGCATCGACCCACGCGCCGTTGTCCGTGGTCCAGATCACCAGGGTGTTCTCGGAAATGCCCAAATCCCGAATTGCCTGAACGACCTGTCCGGAGTTGTCGTCCAGTTCCATCAGCGCATCCAGATAGTTTCCGCTTCCGGGAGATTTGCCTTTCCAGCGCGGGGAAGGGTTGTTGGGATTGTGGACCTTCTCGAAGCAGAGATAGACGAAGAACGGCTTGGGATCTTTGGAGTGCTGCTTGATCCATTCGATGGCTTTCGCTCGCATGTCGTCGTCCACAGTAGCAAGGTCATCAAAACCAAATTTCGGCTTTACGATCTTCGGGGGTTCGCCTGCTTTCCCTTCCCACATTGCGAAATCAGCCTTGTTCCACTCGGCCATGAACTTTTGATCATGTATGGGGAAATTGGGGTGCAAGGGCAGGTAGTCATATGCATAAACCCCTGCGTAATAAGGCAACATGTAGTACATCTCGTCGAAGCCGTTCATTGTGGGAAAATTCTCCGGCCTGTCGCCGAGATGCCATTTACCGAGTTGTACGGTTGTGTAACCGGCCTTCTTCAGGTACTGGGCGATTGTGGGCGTCTTCTTAGTCAGTCCGTTGGGATCGCCGGGAGCGAGAACAGAGGACAGGGAAGTGCGGATGGCAATACGGCCGGTGACGAACGCAGCACGGCCCGCAGTGCAACTGGCCTCTCCGTAGTAATTCACGAAGCGCATGCCTTCCGAGGCAAGCCGATCCAAGTTGGGCGTCGGCGCACCCCGCATGACACCGCCTCCATAAGCGCCCAGATCGCCCCACCCCACGTCATCGGTCATGATCACCACAATATTGGGTAACTTTGCGTCCCCGGAAGCAGATGACGGGGCTGTGCACAGTGTCAGGCAAAAAAGGGCCAGAGCAACAAAGATGCGTCCTATCCGGAACGAATGTTTCGTCTCACTCATCATGCCTCTCCTGTTTTTCGAAATATGCGATCCTCACGTAGGCGGATTTCAGTCCTGTTCCCCGATCCGGCGCGACGGGCACAGAGAGTCATGCGACTCCGTCCGCGACGCACGCCCGGTCCACCGGTAAAGGGGTCAATTCGGACTTGATCATGGACGGCATGACGATCTGTGCCGGTTCGTTGGTGGACGGATCGAATTTTTCCCGTATTCGCGTCGCCTTCCCAGTACTGTCAGAAACAGCCCCCATGCGTGGGCGCACTCCATGCGCTTCCCTCCCCGAAAAAAAGGGCGTCCTTGAAGGAACGCCCGTCATGTTGACAGTTCTATTATTGGCCCTCGCGGTTCCTGAGTGCCTCCTCTATTTTTTTCTTTATGGCGTCAAGATTGAAGGCCGCCGGCGCCTGCATCGGAGGAAACTCCAGAGCCGTTTTCGCGAGCTTCCCCACATATTCTTGGACCATCACGAAGCGCCAGAACTCGCGCGCATAGAAGTCGTTCATGTATCCACCGCCGAGGTCGTTCAAGCTCTGGCCACCGATTGCCGGCGTACGCTCGAATGGATCCTGGCGGATGTTTACGATGGTGGGCATGTCGGTTGTGACCTTTGGCCCCGGCCATCCCAGCGGCTGCTGAAAGAACTGGTACTTGAAGTCGTCGATACGAAGCGCGCCCAGATGGGGGCCGCCGAAGTAGAAGATCTCGTGCCGCTTCGATGGCCCCTTCCCGGTGAGCAGGTCCATCTGGTCGTAGCCGTCGAGGTGGTTCTTGTACGTTCGGTCGCCGAGCTTCACCCCTTTAAGGAGTTGATTGGTGATGTCGGGGTTGCCTGCCGCGGCCGCGAGGGTAGGGAACCAGTCGAGTCCGGAAAAGATGCCGTTCTCGACCGTGCCCGGTTTGACCTTGCCCGGCCAGCGGATGATTGCAGGCACACGGAAGCCCCCTTCAAACACGGTGCCCTTGGTGGCTTTGAACGGTGTCATGCCTCCGTCCGGCCAGGTGAACACCTCTGCCCCGTTGTCGGTGGTGAAGACGACGATGGTGTTGTCGGCCTCGCCGATATCTTCCAGGTGTTTCAGCAGGGCACCGATTGCGTCGTCCATCTGTGCCATGCCCGCCTCTTCCACGTTGTAGTTGCTCGTGGAATTCATGAGGGCCTGGTACTTCGGGGAGAGGTAGGTAAACACATGCATGCGCGTCGTGTTGTGCCAGATGAAGAAGGGCTTCTTGTCCTTCTTGGCCTTATCCATGAATTCCTTGGAATGCTCGACCAGCACGCTGTCAAAAGTCTCCATGTCATATTTGGCCTTGCGACCCTCCTGCCAGTTCTGCCGGCCTGCCATGTTGGGGAACGGCGCCAAAGGTCCCTCATCCACGATCTTCTGTTTTCCGATCTTACCCCAGCGCGGCTGCTCGGTCGGATCGTCCTTGTCAGTGGCCCAGCAATGGACTAGATTGCGCGGTCCATACTTGTCTATCCAGTCCTGAGGGTAGTCGAACCAGTACGGGTCCGACATCGCGTCGAGGTGGTACAGGTAGCCAAAGAATTCGTCGAAGCCGTGCACGGTCGGCAGGTATTTGTTCAGGTCGCCCAGGTGGTTCTTGCCGAACTGTCCGGTGGCATAGCCCATTGATTTAAGGGCAGTGGCGAGTGTGCAGGCCTCCGCCGGGAGGCCCACGTCGGCCCCGGCCTGACCGACCGTCGTCAAGCCGGTCCGGATCGGCAGTTCCCCGGTAATGAAATTCGCTCGGCCCGCCGTGCAGCTTGCCTCGGCATAATAGTCCGTGAACATCATCCCCTGGGTCGCAAGCTTGTCGAGATTCGGCGTCTTGCCGGACATGATGCCGCGATGGTATGCCCCCACGTTGAACCAACCCACATCATCACCCATGATGAAAAGGATGTTGGGTTTCTTGGCGTCGGCTGCTTTTGAATCCTGCGCGATAGCAGCACTGACAAAAACCAGTGCCATAATCGATGTCACCAGTAGAACCCGCAAGGTGTCTCTGAGCATGTGCATCATCATCCCCCTCTTGACGCGTAAGCGCCGAATTTGTGTTCCAGCCTTATTGCCGAATTGATGTCACTCGTTCCATAACAATACAGTAGCCGCGCCATTTTCAGGCTGTTTCAGCCCTTGGCTCACCGTCGGGCCGGCCCTCGAACATCCAATAGCCGTCTCATCGTCACTCAAGAGGCGTAACGCGGGCCGAATTAACGCAGTGCCCAAAAAATTCATTCTCAGATTCCAGCATACCTTCCCATACGGCCCCGGTCAACCATGATCTACGGAAGCCGGTAACCCTCAGTTACGAGGGGGATATTGGGTATTCTCAAGCGGAATAAGCCTGCACAAAGGCACGTTGACCTGATGAGCACATACCCACATCCCGCATAACGGAAGGATTACGAAATCCGTCAATTTTTCTGTTACCGTCGGTGAAATAGTGCTCTCATTGCGGTCGAACCCATCTCGGGTGCAACGAAACGATTTTTTTGGCGAACGGGCATGGCCGGATAGTTTGTGAAACAGTATGAGTGAAATGGTGTCTAAAGAAGAATACATAGGGTCGATCTCGAATAATGCATGCCCCTCGCCAGGGGAGTTGGGATGATCGAGCAATTAGTACCGGGGACAGCACCGTTCGCATTCGCGATCTCTCGAATTGGTTTCAGAACATCGTTACGTGGGTGATGCATCAATCTTTTGTAGGCTGAAAATGATCCAAAGTAGGCTAGCCGCTATGCTATGAACTATATTGTTGCGCATTGAAAATAGTGCTTTCCGTCAGCAGTCAGCCAGGTTGTACTCGCAGCGCAGGTAAGCAGGGCGTCCGAAGCGAAGTGGACACCTGGCCGGTAGACGCATTCCTGATGCGCAACACTATAACGGTGCCAAGTGTTTGAGAAGTTGCTTGCAGTGCAAGGGAAATTTCCAGTGACCGTTTGCATGTGACGAGGGAGGGTGCCATGAGCGTGGAAAAATTGAAATGGGCTGCGATCCTCAGTTTTGTCGTTTCTTTGGTCATTTTGATTCTCGGCGGGATTTTGGCGCAGGATCGTTTGCCGCCGTACCCCGGCAAAATTGTGGCTCAGGACGGAAAAACTCTCTTCACCAAGGCTGACATACTTGCAGGTCAAGACGTATTTCAGAGTCATGGACTCATGGACCACGGCAGCGTTTGGGGACACGGTTCCCAGAGAGGATCCGAATTTTCGGCCACGAGCCTGCACATCGAAAGCGAAGCGGTACGGGATTATTTGAGCCGGCAGGAGCATGGCAAGCCGTACAATGAACTCACGGATCTGGAAAAAGAAATTATCGATCTGAAATCAATTCGGGACATTCGAACGAATCGTTACGATCCCGCGACAGACACGTTGACGCTGACTCCCGCTCAGACGGTGGCGCTGGAAAGAGTTTTGCAATTCTGGGACACGACCTTTCAGCGGGGGGAGGTACGGTACGGGTTTCTTCCCAACACAGTGGCAACTCCCGAAGAACGGCTTCAGATAGGGCGATTTTTCTTTTGGACGGGATGGGTAGCCTCCACCAATCGGCCGGGGGAGGATCACAGCTATACAAACAATTGGCCTGCAGACAGGACTGTGGGAAACGTGCCCACTACGGAAACCTACGTGTGGTCTCTGGGCGGGATTCTTGCCTTACTGATAGTACTCGGCACATTCATTTTCATGGTGCACCATTACGGATTGTGGTACGGCCCGGCCAAAGGTGTTCAGCTAGCAGAAAAGCTTGTGGACATGCCACTCACTCCGAGCCAGAGAAAGGCTGCGAAGTTTTTCCTGGTGGTGACGATTCTTTTCCTGATGCAGACGAATTTCGGCGGGTTGCTCGCTCATTACACCATTCATCCGGCCAGTTTTTACCTGCAGCTCGTCGCCGATTGGATTCCTTACAGCTGGGCCAAGACCTGGCATTTGCAGTTGGCCATATTGTGGATCATGACCACGTGGATCGCGTCCGCCATATATATCGCTCCGATAATGGGCGGAATCGAACCAAAGAAACAGGGACTTCTCGTGGAGTTGTTGTTTTTGGCGGTCCTTCTCGTGGCAGGCGGCAGCTTGATTGGCGAAGTAGCCGGAATAAAGGGCTATCTGGGGGACATGTGGTTTTGGTTCGGGCACCAGGGATGGGAATTCCTGGAACTCGGCCGTTTTTGGCAGATCTTGTTGTTTGTGGGCTTGATCGCGTGGCTGATCATTGTGTATCGGCCGATTTCTCATCATGTGAAACTCCGCCACAAGGACGAATTTACGGGTTTGCTCTTGTTTTACGTGGTCAGCGCGGTGCTGGTGGTCGCGTTTTTTGCGTTCGGCCTGTTGTACGGTAAAGGATCGCATTTGACTCTCGCAGACTATTGGCGATGGTTCGTAGTCCATATCTGGGTTGAAAGCATTTTCGAGTTTTTCGGGATAGCGGTCATTTCCCTCTTGCTGGTGACCATGGGACTGGCGTCGGCCAGAGGCGCGTTGATGGTGGCGTACTTTACGGCCGCCATCGTCTTCTTGAGCGGGATACTTGGGACTGCTCATCACTTTTTTTGGTTTGGGCAACCTTCGTTTTGGCTTGCGATAGGATCCGTGTTTTCCTCACTGGAACCAATACCGCTTCTCGGGCTGGTCGTTCGAGGACTGTTGGAATACAAATCAATAATCAAAGAAGGCAAAGAGTTCCCCTACAAATGGCCGCTGTATTTTCTGGTGGCCTCTTCGTTCTGGAATTTCCTGGGCGCGGCCGTATTCGGATTCCTGATAAATCTACCAATCATAAATTATTACGAGCATGGCACGTACCTCACCATGAATCACGGCCACGGCGCACTATTTGGTGTCTATGGAATGCTTTCCATCGCCCTTCTGCTGTTTTCATGGAGGGGGCTGGTTGATAGAGCGCATTGGGACGATAAGATCTTGAGGGTCTGTTTCTGGGGATTCAACGGCGGGTTGTTCTTGCTGACTTTGGGGACTCTTTTTCCCGTTGGGGTGCTCCAGACTTGGACGAGCTTCAAATACGGGCTTTGGCTGGCCCGAGACGCTTCCTTCTTTGAAGGGACGTTCGTGCGCACGCTCGGGACCTTGAGGATTATTCCGGACCTCACCATAATCCTTTTGGGCGTGCTCCCGTTGTTTTACTTTCTGTTCAAAACCTATCCGCACCTGAAGGCGGTCGGCATAAAGGAAGGCGAATCCGTATGGAAAAGCCTCGGCACAGATCTCTGACACCATGTCGCTGTCAAGCACCTGAAATCGGAAAGTAATTCCTTGTGAAACGTTCGTCTCCGATTCCACACGTTTTGAAAGCAACATGGCTTGGCATCTTCGCAATGAAAGAGGAACACGAGTAATGAAACGATATATGGCTCTCGCAGTTATGTGTTTTCTTCTTGCTGCGCCAACGGCCCGTGCTTTGCCCCTGGAAGCCACTGCCATCAAGGTTTTTCCCGCCATGAAAACCGAAGCTGCATTCACAAAATTGCTGCAACTCTTGAATAAGGATGAAGTAACGGCTGCGGCAGAATATCTGAAAACCGAAGGGTTACTCTTACGAGACGGCACCGAGGTAATCCTGACCGAGGTAGGCTGCGACGGATTATGCGTGAAATTCCGCGTCAAAGGCGAGGACAAAGAGTATTGGACCGTTCCGACCATGGACGGAGGAAAGGTGTTCAAATTCAAGAAATGAATGCGTCCGGGAGAGTTTCCGATTTATAATGCGCATTAAGAATGCGTCTATCAGCCAGGTGTCCCCTTCGCTTCGCTCGCAATGACACTGCTCGGCCCTGTCATTGCGAGGAGCGCAGCGAGGAAGCAATCTCTCTTGCTCATGAAATCCGGTACCGAACTTACGAAAAGCAATACTAAGCGTTCCTGCGTTCGCCTTGTATCCAGTATGTTCACTGCTCGGCCAGAATGTTTTTGATATTTGCTCTGACCTGGAATACATTGAGCAGTACCACCCAATCAAGGGGGAGGCTTATGAAAAAGGGAACTAGCATCATTATCGGTATGCTATTGTTTTTGCTGATTCCAATGGGCGCCCATGCCACGCAAAAATCCCTCATGCAGGTCTCCATCGATGGGAGCATCCTCACGTTCAGGGACGGAACCATGTATCAGGTGGAAAGGTACGACCTTGCGAGCGTAGCGAAATGGCGCGACCGAGACGTTTGTGACGTAATCGATTCATATCGCAATGAGTGGCTTCGAGTGCCCATTCAGAATACGGCGGACGGAACTACGGTATACGGTTTCAGAATCAGGTAGCTCGCCCAGGCAATCGTTCGCGCCATGAGATCCTCATGGAAATCCAATTAGATAGAGTTTAGAGGATTGCGCTGTCAAAAAGCACGATTCCAGGGACACTCTTTACAAAAGAGCGCATCCCCGATTCCACCTATTTGAAGGGGCATTCGTATCAGGCCAGCTGCCAGGTTCCTGATTCGTTGAGGACCAGTAATCGTTTGAACTGCCGAAGTACTTCGCGATTCGAATCAGACAGTCCGCGCATCTGAAATCCGCATTCCTCGAATAGCCTGAACGTTCCTTTTGTTGCCGTCCATCTGCATTCTGCCAACACCACTATGGGATCGACATTCATAAACATGTCTACCGGGAGGAGAAATCTCCTGATTTCTCCGACACTGGCCTCTATACCGGCTACGCGAAGCCCGTCTTCCGAGAAATCTCTTAATATTCCTGTATCTGAGCTTTCCATGTCATGTATGGGGACATAGGCCATGAGATCTACCCTGAGTTGGCTCCGCGGGGTGAAACCATCAGCTTTTTCCCTGTACACGGACGACAATTCGTAAATTTCACCGTGACTGACCGCGCCGCAGGTTACCAATTTTTTCAAAATCGAGCTCAGGTGTTTCGGCGAAAGTCTGTACTTCGTTTCCAATTCCTTGTCAGACATCCCCGATTTGAGATCCAGGAGAATGCTTTTGCCACTGACTTTTCGTGTTTTCATTATTTCACCCGCGGGGAAAAACTTCCGGAGTGTGAGTCTAACAATTTCCTTAATAATTCACGGCCTTCTCATCACCATGCAGTTCTCGTGCCAGGCGAGTGCACGCGGCATAATTTCAATAGGTACTAAAATATCAGCCGATTACGTTTTAAGGCCGATTCGCAATAGAGAATTTTTTCATCTGCAGGTTTCGGTACATGAGTATATTTTACACCATGTTTCGTCCTTATTCCTCACGAGAAGCGACAATTCGTCCGGAGAAGTGACAATTCCTCCGAGAAATGGACGATTGTGCTGCGGGTGTTTTACCTCCTCATGCTGCAGCATGGATCGGCTTCGGCCCTAGATGCTGCAGCCTTTGTGTTCAAACCGTAAAATGGTATGCCTTTCATCGTGCGTTCCGATTGCCGGTCATGCTGGGTCCGGATCGTCATCAGTTCGCAGCACTGATTGACGCTAGTATGTTTGTTTTATAAAGGCCAGGGCTTCATCGATTGCGTTCAAGGTCAGTTCCAGGTCGGCTTCAGTGTGCCGAAAGCTGATATAGGCATGATGGTAGGGCGAGAAAAAGAATCCCCTGCGGATGAGCTGGGTATAGAAATCCTTACGTTTGCCCTTGTATGCGCCTGTGTCATCCTTTCTAAAGGTGATGTAGAACATGGGGGCCACGCCGGTCAGTTCAGCTCCCACATCATGTTTGTCAATCACTGCCTGGATCTTTTTCATGAACCGTTCGCCCTTTTCCCAGATGTTGTCGAGCACATGGTCCCGCTCAAGGATTTCTATGGTCTTAAGCGCGGCAATGAAGGCATCGCTGTTCGGAAAAAAGGTTGAGGATATAAAAAGCTTGTCGGCAGCTGCCATCATGACATCCTTTTTCCCGGTCACGACGGAGATGGGATATCCGTTGGCGAGAGCTTTTCCAAGAACAGTCACGTCAGGGGTGACGCCATAGAGTTCCTGGGCACCGCCCATTGAAAGCCTGAAGCAGGTACGGATCTCGTCATAGATCAACACAGAGCCACACCTGTCAGCAATCTCTCTTACACCTTGAAGAAACCCGGGTTTTGGTGTCTGCATTTCCTGATGGTTGGGATGGCCGAAAGGCGTCATGATGATGGCAGCCGTCTCGTTGCCATGTGTTGCCATCAGGTCTTTCAGCTGGTCAAGGTTATTGTATTGAAATTCAAAGACATCTTCGTAGAGTTTTGGCGGAATCCCGCCTTTCATTTCAACACACCAGTCATGCCAGCCATGGTAACCGCAGCGCATTACCTTGAGTTTATTGGTATGGGCTCTCGCAATACGAATACTTGCCGTTGTCGCATCAGAACCTGTTTTCAAAAAAATGCTCATCTCGGAAGAGGGCACAAGCTCAGTCAGCTTTTTTGCCAGCAGGTTCTGGTATTTTTGTGTCAGGGTGAAACAGAATCCCTTCTCTTTTATCTGTTGGTAAACCGCTTCATCCACCTCATCTTCACGGTAACCCAGGATGATGGGGCCGTAACCGCAGAGAAAATCAATAAATTCATTGCCGTCGACATCGATCAGCCGGCAGCCTTTGCCGCTTTCAAGAAAGATGGGATATTCTCCGTCAATAAAATCCGCGGGTTTTCTGGCACCCAGAACGCCTCCCGGTACCAGCCCGGTAGCCTCTTCAAACAGTTCTCGGCTTTTGGTGATGTTCAGTTTTTCTGTCTCTTTCACGGAATGTCTCCTGTCCTGCGCTAAACGTGGAGCATGGATGAAATCTTTTCAGTCTGATGGATTCTTGCGCCCCTCTTTAAAAAAGCGGCAAGAAATTTGGCCGGATCGATGCAGCCTTCAGGGGCGACCACACCTTTTTCGGTTACATCACCTGCATCCATCATGAGCGCTGCAATGGATGCGGGAAGTCCAGTCCCAGGGGCCATTCTTCCCACCATGTCGGCTGTGTAGGTGACCTTCATGCCGTCTCTTTCCCCTTTGACAATGACTTTGAGACCTGAAGCCTGGGGACCGTTATCTCGCCCATCCGGGATGGCCCCCCAGAGCTTGAGCGTAAGGTCATAAGGCGTTACCCCGATCCCCTTGATATCGATGGGTTCTTTGCCCAGGAAGCCCGTATCTTTCTGCTGTTTTATCAGCTCATCCACCCATTGGGGTATGAGCGCACCTTTAATTATCACATTTTTTACCCCCTTAATGTACTTGGGGATGGTTAAGGGCTGTGGATGGCCCACGTAGCGAAGATTGCAGGTGCCAAGGGGTTCCAGGAACTCTATTGCCACTTCCCCGGTCCCACCTTCCACATGGACGAGCTCACCATTTACATATTGGGGGATATTCCCAAGGGTCATATGAAGGCTGTGGTCCCAGGCAGCGCCTGCAAGTTCTGCGATGCTCACCACCCAGTAGAGATAAATCTCATCGACACTGTCCAGACGGTCTGCATACCATTTGACCAGAACATTGTTGGTTCCGGGGTCGGACCCCATGCCTGTAAGCACGGTGATGCCCGCTTCTCTGGCCATTGTGTCTATTTCGGAGTTGAAAAGGATCTCCGTTCCCTCATAATCGTCACAGATATCGATGTAGTTTACCTTTGCCTCAACAGCCGCTTTTGCCACGGGCACGGCAGTCTTGTAAAACGGCCCCGCACAGTTAATCACAACGTCAATTTTCTTGAATGTATTCACCATGCTGCCATGATCATTCACATCCATCTTGACCAGCTGTACTTTTTCACTTTCGCGCAATTTCGGAGCCAATCTCTCCGGGTCCGGGTATAAATCACCCAGTACCACACCCGTGATCTGCTGTTGTTTTATCAGATCCCGGGCTACGCCCTGACCCATGCCGCCTGCTCCGCCCAATACCAATGCACGCATATTTGATTCCTCCTTTAGTTCGGGAATATTCCGCGACCACCCGTTTCGGGGACTTGCGGACCCGTGATTAGTCGTCCGATGGCCTGCGGAACGCCGAATTGCCGTGGACTCGTAGCGTGAAACGAGCCGACGACGGGAATTCGCACACTTACGCCAGATTATCGGCTTTTTGCCCCCTTCTTGGGGTAATTCGCCTGCCTGCCCCGATGTCAATGTTTAATTCAACGGAAAAATGATCCGAAACTCTGTTCCTTCTTCTCTCACAATCTCACTTTTGCCGTTGAGCTGATTGACAAAAATTTGTATCAGCCTAAAACCCAGGGAGCTGGATTCTTCGTACTGCTTGTCCCCCGGAATGCCTACTCCGTCATCCTTCACCACAAACTCGCATTGACCCTCTCCGATGCGTCTAAGCATTACCAGGATCTCTCCATTCCCGCTTTTGGGAAAAGCATGTTGATAACAATTGGAGAGGAGTTCAGTGAGAATGAATCCGAGAGGGACAGCCGTGTCAATGCCCAGATGAACTTCCTGTATCTCCTTCTTGATCTCAATCCTCTTCCCTACAATAGAGAAAGACTCGATCAGCTGGTTCAACAGCTTGGCCAAGTATCCGCCCATATTGACGTATGTAAGATTTTCAGATTGATAGAGCAGCTCATGAGCCAAGGCCATAGACCGTATCCGATTCTGGCCATCCTCGAGCATGCGGGAAAACTCGGTGTTCCCGGCATAGCGAGCCTGGATTCGAAGCAGACTCTGTATGACTGCCAGATTGTTCTTTACCCTGTGGTGAATTTCCCGGAGAAGAATCTCCTTTTCTCTCAGCGACGCCTTGATCTGCTCCTCCGATCTCTTGCGTCCAGTGATGTCACGACTGATGCCGCCAATGGCCAGAATGTTCCCCCGATCATCAAGGATCGGAAATTTTCGTGTCTCAAAAATACGGTTTTCGCCTCGTTTGTTAGCCCAAGACTGTTCCTCAAATAGAGACTTTTTCGAGTTTATGACTTCGTCGTCGCTCATGCGGCTCGGTTTAGTCGTATCGGGAGGTATAAATTCTTCCACAGTTTTCCCGAGCACTTCCTGCCGCTTCACGCCGAAAAACCTCTCATAAGCCTTGTTTACGATCACATGTCGGCGTTCGGCGTCCTTGAAATAGATGA
>DATHCX010000034.1:0-72327 GCA_035319325.1 Desulfomonilaceae bacterium | reverse complement strand
CACGCATTCAAGTCAGCTGCCGTATTGTAGGAACAGAATTCTCATGAGCGTACGTCTTCTCGTCATAGGACTCAACCACTCCACCGCTCCCGTTGAGGTCAGAGAGAAGATTACTTTTCCCGGCGATCAGGACGGCCGCGTCACGATGCTCGTCGCCGACGTTCCCGGAGTGGAAGAGGTCATGATTCTAGCCACTTGCAATAGAGCGGAGATCATTGCGACTGCCGAGGATGCTTCAGCGGCTACAGAGCGGCTTATCGAAGTGATGGGCAGGATTCATGAACTGCATCCGGATTCTTTCAAAGACTTTCTCTACGTGAAGACAGACGGGGAAGCGGCGCGACACATCTTCAGAGTCGCATCGAGCCTCGATTCCATGGTACTGGGCGAATCCCAGATTCTCGGACAGGTAAAGGAGAGCTATCGCCGGGCGACCGCGGTGTCTGCCACTGCTGCGATTTTGAACCGCCTGCTGCATCGCGCTTTTTTTACGGCAAAAAGAGTCCGTACGGAGACCGGGGTAGGATCCGCTGCGGTTTCGGTCGCATACGTCGCAGTGGAGCTCGCGAAGAAAATACTGGGTGACCTGACGAACAAATCGGTGCTCCTGATAGGTGCGGGAGAAATGGCGGAGCTGGCCGCGCGGCATCTGTCCGGCCAGGTCGACCGGCCCGTGGTAGTCGTGAACCGCACTTTCGAGAATGCCTGCATTCTGGCAAAACAACTCGACGGCAACGCCATGTCCATGGAGCAGCTTCACGATGCACTCGCTGCAGCGGACGTAGTCATTACCTCCACGGGAAGTTGTGAGCCGCTTATCGGACCGCGCGAAATGAAACTCGTCATGCGGAGGAGGCGATTCCGGCCCATATTTGTTATCGATATAGCCATCCCTCGCGACGTGGAGCCCGAAGTGAACGATATCGACGGAGTGTATCTGTATAATATTGACGACTTGCAGTCGGTCGTCGATGAGAACATGGGAGAACGCCGCGAAGAAGCTCGACGAGGAGAAGGCATTGTGAGCGAGGAAGTGGAAAAATTTATGAACTGGACCAGGACACTGGAGTCCACCCCTACCATTGTGGCTCTCAGGGAAAAACTGGAAGCCATACGGGCCGGAGAATTATCCCGACTCAACGGCAGGCTGGCAAAATTGAGTCAGGCAGATCGAGAAACCGTGGAAATCATCACTCGGGCCATCATCAACAAAATAGCCCATGATCCAATATCCTTCTTGAAAAAAGCCGGGGTGAGATCCAGACGCAACGAATATTTGGACCTTGCCCAGAGACTATTCAAGCTGGATGGGCTCGTATCGGATCCCAAGACAGAGGAAGAAGTATCTCCGGAAGATGAACCTTACCATAGGAACAAGGGGTAGCGCCCTGGCTCTGTGGCAGGCCGAACATGTGGCGGCAGCCATAGAGAAACGCTATACGCACGTGCATGTTGCTCTCAGGAAGATCAAAACTCAGGGCGACAAAATTCTTGATACGCCTCTGGCCAAAATAGGAACTAAAGGCTTATTCACAAAAGAAATCGAAGAAGCCCTTCTGGAAGGTAGAGTGAACCTTGCAGTGCATTCCATGAAGGATGTGCCGACTGACCTGCCGCGAGGGCTGAAACTGGCCGCAGTCATGCAGCGGGAAGATCCTCGGGACGTGTTCCTGTCCAGGGACGGCCGTGGTCTCCGGGACCTGAAAGCGGGGGAGCGGATCGGCACGTCGAGCCTGAGGCGAAAGGCATTCCTCCTGAATCGTTTTCCCGGCCTGGACGTGATTTCCATAAGAGGCAACGTGGAAACCCGCATCCGCAAGATCGAGACGGAGAACCTGTCGGGGATACTGCTGGCCGCTGCGGGGATAAAGAGAATGGGCATGGAAGAGAGAATCACGGAGTATGTCGATCCGGAGATCATGATACCCGCCATAGGCCAGGGCGCCTTGGCCATCGAAATCCGAGAAGACGATCCGGAGACCGAAGCGTTCATCGCCCACCTCAACGATCCTGGGACTGCAACGTGTGTTCGTGTGGAACGGGCTTTTCTGATGCGTCTGGGCGGCGGTTGCCAGGTTCCCATTGCGGCGCATTGTACGCAGCAAGGATCTGAGATTCGAGTTGCGGGCGCCGTGGTTCACCCGGATGGCAATCCCATTTTCCGGGATCTTGTTGTGACAAACAGCTCGAGCCCCGACACGGGCACCCGGCTCGCGGACGCCCTGATAAAGCAGGGAGCGGATGAAATACTGCAATGCGTCTTTTCTAATGAGTGGGAACCGGGGCCGACCATGGACATCATTTAACGATTCGCGTTTCAGGGAATGTGTAACCCAAAAAAAGAGACGACCTTTGAGACTCAAGAAAAGAAATGGACAACATGACGAACGGACATGAAAATGAGGCCGGCACCGTTTTTCTCGTGGGCGCGGGCCCCGGAGATCCCGGTCTGATCACGGTAAAAGGGCTGAATAAGATAAGAAGCGCCGATGTGATCGTGTACGACTATCTTGCGGGCAAGGATCTGATCCAGGAGGCGCGGCCGGACGCGGAACTCATGTACGTGGGGAAAACGGGCAAGGACCATACGCTGGAACAGACCGAAATTAACGATCTTCTCGTGAAAAAAGCGCGGGAAGGAAAAACCATTGTCAGGCTAAAGGGCGGGGATCCCTATGTGTTCGGCAGGGGTGGCGAGGAAGCCGAACAACTCCACGCAGCCGGTATTCCCTTTGAGGTGGTGCCGGGAATCAGTTCTGCGATTGCTGCTCCCGCGTATGCAGGCATACCGGTTACCCATCGTGATCATGCATCAATGGTGACTTTCATTACCGGGCACGAAAACCCGGAAAAGAATCGCTCCGCAATAGACTGGGAAGTCGTGGCGCGGAATCCGGGAACTCTCGTGTTCTTGATGGGCGTGAAGAACCTTCCCACCATATCGGCATCGCTTGTGAAACATGGCAAGCCCGCAAGCACGCCTGCTGCCCTGGTGCGGTGGGGAACCACACCCAAACAGGTTTCCCTTGTTTCCACGTTGTCCGAAATACCTGACGAGGCACGGCGCAAGGGGTTCAAGGCTCCGGCAGTGCTGGTCGTGGGGTCCGTGTCGAGCCTCAGTGACACCCTGGGTTGGTATGAGAGAAAACCTCTGTTCGGGAAACGCGTTC
Source organism: Desulfomonilaceae bacterium (assembly GCA_035319325.1). Lineage (GTDB taxonomy): Bacteria > Desulfobacterota > Desulfomonilia > Desulfomonilales > Desulfomonilaceae > DATHCX01. The sequence goes on along the minus strand of DATHCX010000034.1, from coordinate 69,157 downwards.
TCATCACCCGCGGCCGGGAGCAGTCCAGGAAAATGGCGGAAAAAATTGCGGAACAAGGCGGTGATCCCATACTGTTTCCCACGATCCAAATCCAGGGGCCGGGCGATTACGGTCCCCTGGATACTGCTATTGCCGCGGCGAACCGGTACGATTGGATTCTTTTCACCTCGGTGAATGGAGTAGATCGTTTTTTCAAGCGGTTTTTCGAGCTCAGGGAAGACATTCGAGATCTGGCTGGCCCCAGAATGGGAGCCATCGGGCCGGTCACTGCAGCTGCGTTACGAAAACTCGGCCTCAAAGTGGACCTCCTCGCGAAGGAATTCGTCGCGGAAGGTGTATTGGAATTACTGGCCGAGGACGACGTGAAGGGCAGGCGGTTCCTCATACCCAGAGCGGAGAAAGCGCGGGAAGTGCTTCCCGAAGGAATTCAGGCCAGGGGCGGAGAGGTAGACGTGGTGCCCGTGTACAGGACGGGGCTGCCGGACCATGCTGATGTCATGGAAATGAGGCATCTTCTCGACGAAAAAGGCGTGGATGCAGTGACATTCACCTCATCGTCAACGGTCACCCATTTTGTGGAGATGCTGGGCAGGGAAACCATAGCCGAAGCACTCCGGGGAATAACCCTCGCATCTATAGGACCGGTGACGTCCGGGACCCTGAAAGAATGCGGGCTGCCCGTGCACGTGGAAGCAGGTGAGTACACGATCGACGGTCTCGTGAAGGCTCTCGCGAGGTATTTTAAACAGGATTGAACGGCTTCTTGGCCGCTGTGTGAAAAATTTCAATCATGCTCCGGTGATTGGCTTCCAGCGAGTACCGGCCGGCAGTCTTGGCCGCCGCAGCCGATGCGCTTCGGAGGAAATCCGCGTCCAGAAATTGTTCCATAGCAAGGGACATTTCAGCTATGTTACGAGGATCGTTCAATATCATTCCATCCGATCCATGCGTGACGATTCCGGCTGCGCCGTTGAAGAGAGTCGTTATGGCAGGCAATCCGGCTGCCATAGCCTCGAACACCACCAGTGAACACGCGTCGTAGAAAGTGGGAAGCACGAAAACGTTGCAGGATTGATAATACCTCTCCGGCTTCTGTGTTGCACCGGGAAACAGCACAATATCGTTGACTTGTAGTTGATTCACCAATTTGCGCAGGGAAGGGTAGGGAGAGCGGCCCACAACGATGACTCCGAATTTGCCCGGTCCCACTCTTTGTCGCAAGTGTGCAGCCGCTTCGATGAGGTATTTGACTCCTTTTTTTCTGAAATCGTAAGCCATGAACAGAAAGAGAACTTCGTCCCCGAACCCGAGCTTTTTTCTCATGTCCTGACGGACAATTCGGTTGGCTGATCCGAATCTTCGCTGGTCTATCCCGTTGTAAACCAGCCGAATATCGTCCCTTGTCACATTGAAATGATCAGCCATGTCCTGGCGCACCATTTCGGAAATGGCAACCACAGTCGGTCTCTGTTCCATTCTGAAAGGGGCGGATTCAATCCAGGCTCTCGCGTGATACTTGGGCATAGCGAAAAGCGCGAGCGTCTTGGCCAAACGCACCAAAGGGTTCCGAATTGCTTGAAGTTTTCTCATGTTGCTGATGAAATGAACGCCTCCATGGCTCTGGTAAACGTTCATCACCACGGTATTGCCGAAGCCCAACACCACGTCAAACGAATCGCTCCGTATGATACGCCTGTGACTCAGGGCAAAGTGCAGAAGCCGCACGCTGGGCGGGAAAAGCTTCGAAAGGCGAGGGATATGATGGAATATCGCAGCTTTCGGTTCTCCGTCCCAGGAGTGGCCGCACAGGTGCACTTCCCACCCCTCGGCGACCAAGGTCTTCGCCAACTCCACAGCATACGCCTCTGCGCCGCCTCCGTGACGACTGAAATTTTCCAGAGCCAGGGCAATTTTCATCGAGCACGTACCAATGAAATCAGTGTGGTCATTCGGGTGTGGCTTCCCCCACGTGATGGCTGACGTGCAGCCCTTTTTCCCATGCTTTGGCATGTTTGAGAAAAACGTAAAAAGCGCTGTTCACGGCAATGACCATGCCGGGCAGACCGTCGAGGAATCCCAATTTCCACACAGCGCATTCCAGAAACTTTCCCACAGCATGGAAAATGCCCATCAACAGGTACAAACTCGACGCGGAGCGTTTCCGATGATCTGCTGTCAGTGAGGAAAACCGATTAATAGTCTTCACCTGATCCGAAATATCCCGGTACACGTAGTGAAGGAGTGGGTGCTCGAGTTTTCTAACCGTTCCTTCGACTTCGAGGCGTTCATGCAGGCCGTCACCTGTCCATTTCCCGCGGCCGCGGCGTACCAGCCTGACTTTACGATCGGGATACCAGCCTCCGTGACGTATCCAGCGGTTCAAGTACCAGCTCATGCGTGGCATTGAGAATCCGTTCACTCCCGCGTCCGCATGACGTATCTCGTCCAGAATCTCTTTGGCGGAATCCGCGGAGAGAGATTCATCGGCATCCACATTCAAGATCCATTCTCCAGATGCCGTGTCCATGGCGAGTTGCTTCTGAGCCGTGTACCCCAGCCACTCCTGACGAATCACCCTCGCTCCGTGCGCTCTGCACATGTCCACCGTATTATCCGAACTACCCGAGTCGACGACAATTATTTCGTCCGCTATTGTAGCGCTCTTGAGGAGCCTGCCTATCCGGTCGGCCTCGTTCTTCGTGATCACCACGAGGCTGAGAACGATCGGCTTTGTGGATAGGGGCGCAGGAGTGTCCATGAACACGGATGATAGAAACGGCGGACAGCGATGTCAATTCATCTTTTTGAAGGGTGGCGGATCTGGCTTGCAGGCTTCATGGTTCACAGGATTGCAAGTTAACATAATATATCTTATCGGACATTCCGAACGGGGAGGTCCCGCACCTCAGCTCACCGGACCGCCCACGGGATTCACTTGAACTTCTATGCCTATCGTCCGGATAACTGACGCAACTTCTTGTGCCGCACGGTATGAGCCGTGAGCGACGACACAGGAACCATAGTGATCCACCTCCCACGCTATAGCAAATGCCTGCGCCTCGTTCACGCCGAGCGCGACCATGCTGACCACTATGACCTCCTGGTAGGTGTTGTAGTCGTTGTTTATGATTCGTATCTCGTACAGTTCATGCTCCTCCGGACCGGATTCATCGTCCTGAGGAATCTCGAGCTTTACCGGCGGAACACGTCGACCCGTATACGCATGGATCGGCCCCTGTTCCACCGGATGCAAGACGGATGTGCAACGAAATGCAGGAAGTCGGATATGCGGTAATTCTTGAAGTTCCAACGCTCTCAGACACTATTCCACTGTGAGGTCCAGTTCGGGAGGAATCTTGAAAGTCTTCGTTACGGTGCAGCCTTTTGCGATCGCTTTGAACGCGTCAGCATGGCTACCCAGTTGAGCGGCCACATTGCGGATACGAACGTGAATTCTTGAAATTCTCTCGGGTCTTTCACCGTACTCCCACTTCACTTCAGCTTCCAGGTCACTCAATTCCTTTCCGTGACGCCGTGAAGACCACACAATTCCGGTAAGCGCCTCGCACGAAGCCACTGCCGCAGCAACCAGTTCCGATGGATTCGGTCCGGAATTCTCGCCTCCGGACTGCTCCGGCAGGTCCACCACGAAACTCCAGTTGTCCGAAACGACCTCCATTTTTCGGGGGCCCGTTTGTTTCAGTTTTAATTTGTGCTCTTGCTCGTTCGCCTTGGTGCGTTGTTCCGGCATGTTCTCGACCGTTATCAGGAATGAATATTCCCGGCGGGAAACAAATCCAGGGCTCTATCCAGATCCGAAACCTTGAAGATGAACAGAGCGACTTCGCTATCAGAAAAACCCGAACCATACGTGTAGGCGATGTTGATCCCGGAATCTCCGAATTTCTTGGAGATCTTGTTCAGGATGCCTGGCTTGTTCGCCAACACTAACCCGATTACTTCCTGAATTTTCACCTGGTATCCGGATCTTCCGAGCACTTCGGCAGCCTGATCCGGACTGTCCGTGATCAGGCGGATCATCGAATACTTGGCCTCCTTCAGGATGGCTTCATAATAATCGCGAGGCGCAACTCTGCGCCCTGTCTGGCTTCGCGCGTCGTAAAGCGCGAGCAGGTATTCGTTCGCGTCTTGAATACTCATGGCCTCAATATTGATATGTTCGTTCGTGAGTATGGAGGTGAGCTTGGCCAGTTCTCCGGGTGCATCCGCGAGCATTACTTCGAGTTGTTTCTTGATGGGCATAATCGACTCCGAGCGATGACGTTAGAAGTGTTGCCGATATTATGCCTCAATTCTCTTCGCGCTCACAAGAAAAGAATCCCTCCTTTCAGAGAGGCAGCCCCTCGGCTGAACGCCGCTCCTCATGGAGGCTGTCTTTCGTCCCTTCGCAGGAACCGTACGGGAAAGTTCCGCTTTCAAAGACAACACTTTGGAGCTATACTTTGCCCGTGTTTATAGCAGCATGTCCTTCAGAACGGCCCGAAGGCCGTGCCTCCTGGATTCCAGACCGTTGCCTGCTGACTAAATCAACAGTAATTTAGTAACCGGAGGTCCGGTTGGAAACCGCGTTCCCTGAACAATTCTACCTGAGCAGCCTGCTGTCCATTAAAGTGGTGACCGCGGGACAGCGCATCCTGGGCAAGACAATCGATCTGAGTCTTGACCTCGATCTGGCGCAACCGGAGGTCGTCGGACTGCTCTATCGGAGCACGTGGTCGTACCAACGCTGGTCTGTACCGTGGAATGAGGTGGAATCCGTCACTCCTTCGGGCATTGTTCTCAAGCAAGGTGTCGTGCCGGTAAAGCATTCACGTGTGGAGGCACTGCCTTCGTCCCAGATATTCCTGCGGGACTTCCTTCTGGACAAGCAAATAGTGGACGTCCACGGCGCGAAAGTCGAACGGGTCAATGACCTTCTTTTCGTGACGTCCAACGGAAAACTTAAGCTTTCCCAGGTGGATGTCGGCTTGCGTGGACTTCTCAGGAGACTCGGATTTGAACATCCGGTGGTTCGTTTTTGGAAGTGGTTTTTTGATTATAGTCTCAAGGAGAAATTCATCGCCTGGCATTATGTCCAGCCTCTCGCAGATCGGGATCGGCTGAGACTGCAGATTCCCCAGAGTAGCCTCGCCACACTCCATCCCGCGGACCTGGCTGACATTCTGGAAGACATGGATGTCCATGAGCGGGCAGCTGTCGTAGAGTCCCTCAACGAGGAAATCCTGGCTGACGCGTTGGAAGAAATGGACCCGAAGGTTCAGGTCTCCATCATGAGGGGATTGGAACCTGAGAAGGCTGCAGACATTCTCGAGGAAATGTCTCCAGACGAAGCAGCAGACCTGATCGCGGATCTTCCCACGGATACCGCCCGGGACATTTTCGAGGAGATGGATCACTCGTACCAGGAGACGGTGAAAGGTCTCCTGGCGCATGAAGAGGACGAGGCCGGCGGGCTCATGACAACCCAGTTCATGTCCTTGTCTCCTGACAAGACTATTGTGGATGCTCTGGCATACATTCGAAAGCAAGCGGACCAGGTGGATGTTATTTATTACATTTACGTAGTGGATTCGGATGGAAGACTGATGGGAGTCATCAATCTCAGAGAACTTCTGTCCAAAGAGATATTCACACCTCTCGAGCGAATCATGACGACGAGGGTGATAACCGCGAAAATTGACGACGACGCTAAAGATCTGGCAGACTTATTCGGCAAATACGGTTTTCGAGCAATTCCCGTGGTGGACGAAGAGAGTCATATCATGGGCGTCATCAGGTTCAAGGCGCTCCTTGAAATCATTGCGCCTCACCTCGGGAAATAGTTTCGGAGCACAAAAGTGGTGAAATCGGGCGACAAACAGCAGACCACTACGACGCGAGACCGCGTCAAGAGGCGATGGGCCGGTCTGTGGGCGTTCCTTGTTCTGATGGGCCCGGGAATAATAACCTCCAATGTCGACAATGACGCGGGCGGCATCACGACCTATTCCCTGGCGGGGGCTCAATATGGTCTCACCATGCTATGGTCTCTCATTCCCATCACCTTTGTTCTCATCCTTGTCCAGGAAATGGGGGCAAGGATGGGAGTTGTATCCGGCAAAGGCCTTTCCGATCTCATTCGCGAAAGATTCGGCGTAAAGATAACGTTTTATTTGATGATTTTGCTCGTGCTCACCAATCTGGGAAATACCTTTGCCGAATTTGCCGGAATAGCGGCGTCTCTGGAAATATTCGGATTGTCCAGGTACCTGACCATTCCGCTGAGTATCATATTCCTCATGTGGCTTGCGGTAAAAGGAACATACAGATCAGTGGAAAAAGTCTTCCTGACAGCCTGCATTTTTTATCTGTCGTACGTAGCCACCGGTTTTCTCGTCAATCCCGATTGGGCGGACGTAGCTCATGCGGTGGCCGTTCCCGGGATCAAGCGGGACAGCGCGTTTCTTGTGATGCTCGTCGGTCTGGTGGGGACCACGATAGCACCGTGGATGCAGTTCTATCTGCAGGCCTCCATCGTGGATAAGGGATTGGGGGCCAAAGATCTTCGAGTGATGCGGTTCGACGTGATTACCGGCTCCATCCTGGTCAACATTGTGGCATTTTTCATAATTTTGGCCTGCGCGTTTACCCTGTTCAAAGCGGGAATCAAAATCGAGACCGCGGAAGAAGCAGCGCTTGCTCTGGCTCCTTTGGCCGGTGATTACTGCAAATGGCTTTTCGCGTTCGGGCTCTTCAATGCGTCCATGTTTGCCGCGGCTATACTGCCGTTATCCACTGCCTATACGGTGTGTGAGGCTTTCGGATGGGAATCCAGTCTCGACAAGAAATTTTCTGAAGCTCCCCAGTTCTACGGACTGTATTGTTTCACGATTTTTTTTTCGGGCCTTCTCATGCTCGTCCCCAAGTTGCCGCTGGTTACTATCATGTTCATATCTCAGGTGATCAACGGGCTCGTATTGCCTGTCGTACTCGTTTTCATGTTGCTGCTCATCAATGATAAATCGGTCATGCGAGACCACGTCAACGGCGCGACGATGAATTTTGTTTCCTGGACGGCCATTGTCCTGCTCACTGCGCTGAGCCTTTCCATGATAGGAAGTCAAGTCATCGATTTTGCGCGATCCTGATGCTCACTGTCTGTTCATCAAAGCAACGACCATCCCCTCTACCCCTTTTTCCAGATCGTTCGTTCCCACTTTTTCCCTCTTGTCGGTCTTCTCCGGAGTTGTGGAGTCGCCTGAGAACAGGCTCCCTTCCAGGTCGAAATCGGCTCCCCTGCATGTGACTTTCACTACAATCATCCAATGTCTCTCGCCGCGGCCGTATCTCGTTTCAAGAGATTCGCCGGGAGCGTTCTTCCGGTCCAGGTCCGTTGTACCGCGATAAAAGAAATAGTTCGCATCTGGAGGGCCGGAAAAAGAGACTCCCCTAAAATCACGCCCCTGGGGGTCGACGATCCTAACCTCTACGGGAAGCTTCGTTTGGTCGGTCCGTGACATCGCAGCCTTCCGCTGCTTTTGCTCATCCGTCTTTTTCCGGGGAAATCGATCGTCAGCCTCCGACGCTCCGGCGGCCGTGGCAGGACTGCGATCATGACTTTTCCCATTCAGAGATGTTTCGTCACGTGGTGACGCAAATTTGTTTTTCGGTTCGGGAACGGAAACTGCTCTCTGAGCAGCCGGAGCCGCAATCTCTTTACTCGATTGCAAGGCCGCAGCTCCTGCCCGCATTCTTTCGTCGGCATTCGAGGGCTGGACGGGTAGTTCACCCTGTTCCTTTGAGCTGTTCTCTTTTTTCCCTGTATCTTTCAGCGCATACGCTTCCTGTTTTCTCATTTCGTGTCCTGTCTGGTCCAGGTATTGCCTGCCCCCAGTCACTCCCTCCAGATGGCCATCCGGCATTTCGGCGGGTTCGGAAGCAGGAACCTGCGTAGGCGCCGATCTGCCCGGAAACGGTATTTCCCCCCCGTTTCTCCAGACCGGAGTAGCCACGATCGCTACGATCAGTATGGCCGTAGCGGTTCCAAGGGTGAGAAACGGAAAGGTTGAAGGCGGATGCATCAGTTTGCGCCACCAGGTGACGAAAACGTTGACGTGTTCGTCACCTCCTGAGCCATGAACGCGTTCAAACTCCCGGACGAGAGCCGAAGGCATATCCCTCTCCTGAACGTCAGTCGCTCGTCCACGAGAAATCATCTCAATGAGGAGCTCAAATTCCTCCGTGCAATCCGGACATGTTCGAACATGTTGCCGGACCTCACTGTCACCTTCCGCTCCCTCCACGGCCAGGCGATACAGTTCTTGTTTCGCCGGGTGAAAGCTCTCCGGATGCATCTTCAACAAGGTATCCATCTGCCGAAGGATCTTAATTTCCTCCGAGCAGAAGGAACACGTGGGCAGATGCTCCTCCAGCTTCCGGACCTCGGCAGGGCTCATGTCCTTATCCAGATAGGCCATGATTTCCGCCGGCTCCCATCCTTCCGGACAGCGATCGTTGGGATCGGCCATTAGGGTTCACCTCCCGGAGCGGCCAGCTCAGCATAAGCCGTTGCTAAAGACGACAGGCAGCGTTGAACCCTTACCCGGAGCGTTCCTTCTTTCACGTCCAGTTTCAAGGCGATTTCCGTGTAAGAAAAACCGCCGTCATACCGCAATAACAGCAGGTCCCTGCATTTATCCGTCAATTTCTTCAGGGCCCGCCTCAATCGATGGGTTTCCTCGGCTTTTATGAGAACCTCCTCCTGGGTTTGATCCTGAGCCGCAAGGCAGACATACCCTGCCTCTTTTTCCGAACCGCTTTCATCGATGCCGAACCGGCGGGGATGTGCGCCCCCCCTCTTGAGTGCGGAAACACTCCTGAAACGGCTTATCACAACGCGGCGCGCTATTTCCAGAATATAGGTTTCCAAGGGCCTCGACGGGTCATAGCTCTTCAAGGCCCTGAAAAGATGTAGGAAAACCTCTTGAGTACTATCCTCAATTTCTTCCGGCCGTGACGCAAACAATTTTGTCACCGCGTATCTCACCACGGGCAAATAGCGCGAATAGAATCTTTCCCACGCGTTCCTGTCTCCGCGGTTGCAGGATTCAATGAGAGCGCCGACATCATTTGGCTGTTTTGGGCCGTTCAATACGAATCATCTCTCCGGGGTTTCCTCCTATTGTAATGCTTCGCGCTTCGCTTTCAAAACGGAAACCTGGTGTCAAGCTACTGATATCCATGCTTATGTGGGATTCGCAATGAGGCGATTTTTGTAACGGCATTCCGGGGGCGAATCGCCGTATTTTTTAATGTTATCCATTATTAGTCAATAACAACAACTAGATATAGTTATTTCTTAAAGTATTTTCTTGACTTTTAGGCCGGCTTCTCCTATAGTCCAAACCTGTGAGGACGTTGGCCGAAAGCCAGCATTCTCCAACCCGACCTCCACCCTGGATGGACACCCTCCCTCCCCCATAACCCCCCCATCCAGGGCCAGAGGTCATTTGTATCATACGGGCTTTTTTTAAGCCCACGCCTGTGCTCTGAGACGGCGACCGAGTGATTCGGCCGCCGTCGACGCGTCGGGGGTAGTAATCATTCACGCACTCGGCGGAAGTACCTACAGGGATTCTCGAAAGTAATGTCGGTTTTGATTACGCGAAAATGTTGGAAGACTGTCATTGCGAGGGCAAATCCAGAATCAATCTCGATACTTATAGCCAGTGCCAAAAGTTTTGACCGTTTTTCCCGCCCTGTGAGACGGCTGTCGAACGAAGGTCTAACGGCCTTGCGTTGTCCGGAGTGAGGGCAGCCCCCTGACAGGGCGCCTACCGATCGGATATTTCTTTTGGCAACTGCCATAAAGGCAGAGATAGCTTCGCTGCGCTCCCAATGGCAGCCTTTTCCCTTCCGTACCCGAGGCGTTACCGGGGGTATGTGTTCGAGCTTGCCGGAAACCGGACCGCATGGTACATTTAGATCGGTCTTGCTTGCTTGGTTCGACAACCTCAATTAAGTCAGGGCGCCGTATATGAAATCGATTATTACGTGGCTGGTGGTGGCGTTTTTTATGATAGGCTGTATTGTGTTCTTGAGATGGATAGGCGCCGTGTCTCCTTGACACGTGGCCTTCCCGCCCCGGCGGTCAGCGACCGAAGATACCGAAAAAATTCATCAATCCATCGTGGACCTGTTCCACGCTCTGCTGAAAAAGCGTAGCCAAGGTCATCTCCTCTTCCGTTCCCGGATATTTTCCCGTGATGACAACTTCTACCGGTCTGGAAAGCCAGTGATAGGTTCCGCGATCGTTCTTTTTCACGGGTCCTATTCCCACCAATCGAATCAATTCCCATTTCAGCCGGCACGGATCCGGTACTCGTATACAGCCCCCTGAGACAGCGCCGTACGTGGATGTGGACGATACCGGCACATGATGCATTCGTGCCGCGGCTCCGTGAAATCCGTGTATACCCAATTCCCTGAATCGATCGCACCGCCCATTGTCGTGGCATAGAAGCAGCGGTGCAAAAAAGCTGCTGTACAGTCCCGGAACCTTTTCTCCCGATGAGTCGAAAAAAAGCACATCAGGATAGCAATACACATGGTTGATCACGAAACTGCCCTCTGGGGTCCGGGAATTCACGTCACCGAGACCGACGGGCGTCTCGTATATCTCTTGTACAGTTCCGTTCTTTTTGATTCCTTCAATTGTCAGATGAAAACGAGATCTGTCGATCACAATCCGGCACACATAAAACGTGTCCTTTTCCGGGTTCTCCTGAACATCCACGCTCATTTCCTGCCAGTCCTTGTACAGGCCGGGAAGGCACGGATCCTCGGGAGCCTGGAGAGGCGTCGGCACAGGAATTGCCGGAGAAGGAGCAGAAGCCGGTGCCGCTTCTCCCGAAGGAGATACCTGCGGAGTCTCCTCTTTCGGTTGAATGTTTGGCTGTAAAGGCACCGGCGTCGGAATCGGGGCAGGCACATCCTGCGGGGGGGCGGGATTCTGTGCTTCCGAAGTGGCTTTCGGCAAATCGTGCTGTTCCACTGATGTTTGCGATACGGCAACTCCCGGTGCCGCGACAAGTACGACCAAAATCAGAATAACAAGGGGTATCAGGTAGCGCATGATGAGAGCTCCGAAAAAAACGAGCTGCCGAATTGTAGCTCGTATGAGCCTCTCTGTCAATTCCACTCAGAAATGTCTTTACTAAAAGTCGCTAACATACTGAATTATTGATTCAATAATACCGATTTAGTCGTGTTTACAGTCAAACCGGTAGATTTCAACGTACTGGGCACCGGCAGGAGAGAGGATGCTTTCGAAGAGAACCGCGTGATCAGCCACGAAATCAGGTCCCACGACATGAACCTTATCCTGAATCGCGCGAATCAGGTCCCCGATCCTCTCGGAGGATCTCACCCTGCCCAGCGTCAGGTGTGGATTAAAAGCTCTCTTTTCTTTGGCAAATCCCAAGGGAACCAATGCGTGTTCCAGGTTTGCTGCAACTCGTCCCAGTCTGGCCTCCGGATCGTGGCATCCGGCCCATACGACTCGGGGTCTCTTCAGGGCAGGAAACGCTCCCACGTGCCTTATTCCAAGGCGCAGCGCAGGCTGCTCGGCAAACACGGGTGCCGCCTTTTCCTTAATGTTCGGAAGCACATCAGTGGGGACATTACCCAAGAATTTCAAGGTGAGATGCATTCCATCAGGTTTTACCCATTTCACGTCTGCATCGCATTTTTTCAATGAAATGGAGAGGTCCGACAGAAAAGCTTTTACTTCTCGGGGCAGCTCAACTGCAATAAAGGCCCTGACTTCAGTCTTCATGTTCGTATCTCTCCGGGGAGCACGCGGCCCCTGCGCTCATAGTTCTTCTGTTCACTAAACTCCTCCCGGTGAATCTCGTCAATGTTTTCACAACATCGATCCGAGGCCGTATTTCACAGGCGACTCGTTGTAGATTTTCCGGGCGTCCGGCAGAGATTCCCGAAGTTTGCTGATGCGATCCTCGTCCGCAGGATGTGTGGAAAGCCAGACCGGGATAGGCGGTTTCTTGATTTTTGACATCCTTTCCCACATCCTGGCGGCTTCCTCCGGGTCGTATCCGGCCCTGGCCATGTATTTTTGGCCGATTCGGTCCGCTTCAAATTCATGAATCCTGCTGTAGGGAAGTATGAGTCCGACTGTTCCTCCCATCCCCATTGCTCCGAGCAGGACGCGCGATGCAGCGTCCAGATTGCCGTCTTTCTTTTTCAGCACCTCGCCTCCGACGGTGACGGCTCCTTTCAGCGCCAATTGTTGGCTCAGGCGTTCTCCTCCGTGACGAGCCACTGCATGTGATACTTCATGAGCCACCACTGCAGCCAGCCCGGCTTCGTTCTTGACGTAGGGAATAATGCCGCTGTACACGACTATTTTGCCTCCAGGCAGACAAAACGCATTGGGAACATCCTTTTCCACCACCCGTACATCCCATTTGAAGCCGGGTTTGTCGATGGTTTCCGCAGCCTTGCTGATTCTATCAGCCACCCGCTGGACAGTTTCTTTGAGCCGCCGGTCCTGGCACGCCGGCTCTTTTTCCAGGACCTCGGTGAAAGCCCTGTCGGCCAACGAATTCAACTGCTGATCCGAGACCATGTTGAACTGACGGCGACCCGTGTGAGGAACAGTCGCGCACCCGACAAGGACCAGGATGCACATGATTGCGAAACCCCGGCGAGAATGATGTTTGAAGACTCCTCGCCGACGGTTCATTTTGCTCGGTATGACTTGATTTATCAGGTGTTTCATGCTAATCTTATTCTAGATTTCGATGCGTCAGCATCGCGGAGGTGCACTTTGAAATGTGACAAATGTGGCTATATGAGTTTCGATTACAACCTGGTATGTCCGGTTTGCAATAAAGATCTCACTCTTGTGCGGAGAAAATTGGGCGTCTTTTATGAACAACCCGAAGTTGGCTTCGATGAATTCTTTACAGGTGCTTCTGCCAGTTACAAACCTGCTGCGTCTGCACCACAGGAGGAAGCAGAACTCGATCTGGATTCCGGGGAAGAATTCGAATTCACCCTGGACGATTGATGTTCCGGAACCCGCAGCGAGCGAGAAAGCCATGGGCCCGTCGGCGCCCGTGGTGAAGCCGCAGGTCGAACGAGCGCTTCGGTCACTCCTCTTCCAAGGGCCACATTCCCCTTTCCTTGAGAACCTCCCGCAATACCTTCAGCGCCTGATTCACTGTCGGCATGCCACCGTAAATGCCGCTTTGAAATATCGCTTCCGCTACGTCCCGGGGAGGGCATCCCACATTGAGTGCCCCGTAAATGTGGAGCTTGAGTTCTTCCGTTCTTTCCAGCACGGTCAGGGTCGCTACGGCGATGAGCTGCCGGGTTTGATGGGGGATTTTCTCCCTCGCGTACATCTGCCCCGTAATGAATAATGACAAGTCTTTTGCAAGATTCTTGTCGAAAGATCTCCATAAATCGAAAGGCCGTTCGTCCGGATAGCCTTCGAAATACAACTTCGCAGTCTTTGCAGTTTTTGTTTTGAGATCGTCTTCCATCTTCACCTCTCTCAAATGCCTATCGAATATAGTGTGCTGTCCCAGGAGTAACTTACGTAACCGGCCATCTGAGCCTCTCCCGAAGTTTTCATCGAGCAAGGGAAGCCGGTTTTGTCATTACGAGCAAAGCGAAGCAATCTCGAGTAGTTGCAGAATAAGGGTTGGAGATTGCTTCGTCGCGTCGCTCCTCGCAATGACACTGATTCGCGTCCCGACCAAGTCGGTGGTTTGGACGCTATTTGCGCGACACAACAATAGCACACTGGGGGATAATACGCGAGACGGACTCGCTACAACACATCTCCAGCCAGCAAACGAGAAGGACGTCACGCTTCCCTGTCCTTTGAATGGCCTATCCGTAGGCCGTCATGGGCTACAAGAATCGTTCCGGGAATCTCGTAATCCCGACGCACTGTCTCGACCACTGCCTGCCATTCCGAACGATTTCTGGGCACATGATACGGCTCTTGGGATGCAGGAGATTTCAATGGAGATTCCGGAGGGAGTTTTTTCAAGGCATTGTTCCAGGGATCACCCGGCACCAGATCGCCGTCGGAGATGTGCACCAGGCACGTCTGGCAGGGCTTCCACTTGCGAATCCAATTGATGGCATTCTGAAAACTCATGTGGAACGGTCGATTGAAGTGGGGTTCGTTGAACCAGTGCGATTGCATGATCAGCAGATCAGGCTGATTCAGCAAATCGAGTTCTTCGTCTATCCGCATAAAATCCGAAGTGTAGACCACCCTTGGGGAGTTACCCGGATCAATGTTCTCGAACACGTAACCGACGGAGCCCGGGGCGGTAGGTCCGTGAAATGTCTTGAACGGAGTGATTCGTGTTTTCGTTCCCGCCAACGGCAGGCCGGGAACCGCAATTCGCTTTTCCAGGAGCGATCCCAACAGATATCCGAATCGCAGTTCCATGGCACTCCAGGTCTGTTCCGTCGCGTACACGGGTATGGCAGTCCACGCATCCACCGGCACGGATCGCCTAAACGCCAGCAAGTCATCCAAACCCAGGTAGTGATCGCCGTGTTCGTGAGTAATCAGCACCACGTCCGGCCGCTTCAGAGCGTGTCTTCTCATTTGGACGCGGATGTCAGGCCCGCAGTCCACCAGGATGAGTTCCCTGCCCTTCACAACGAAACACGTCCTGGTGCGTTCTTCCCCGGTGCTCTCCATGGCCGTGCAGATCGCACAGCCGCAGGAATGCTCGGGTACGCACCATGCGGCGCCGGTGCCCAGAAATAGAATCTCCATAATTAGCCCCCTCTGGGAATGTGTATCACTCAACACCCCGGTTTCCCCGACCACAATAGTCTATTCATACGCAATAAACTATCTTCGGCCGCGGACCCCTGACAAATGATCATGCGTCCAGGTCTCTTGCGGGCTGATGCTCAATGCCGATTGATGAGAATGTGCTGAAGAAGTGCGGAGGGTGCGGACCGGGATATGAAACGTATCCCCGATGGCGGTCGCCTCAATACCGCTATTTTCCACGGTAGACAATGAGGCCGTGGGAGAGATCATAAGGAGATAACGCAACTGTTACGCGGTCGCCTAAGAGCACCTTGATTCGAAATCGTGACATTCTGCCGGAAAGCTTTGTTCGGATGCTTCTTCCATCGTCCGTCTCCACCTGGTACATTCCCCCTGAATGTACTTTGACCACTGTTCCTTCTACCTTCACATTGTCGTCTCTACTCATCTAATTTTTTACCTGCATTCCTTTTCGTAAATTGGGGGCACTTCCCCCTTCCCTCTCCTCAGAGGAGTATCATTCATCTTTATTTTCTGTCAAATCATCTTTCCGTAGGTTTCCCGGACTCTCTGCAAATCTTCCGGAGTATCGACCTCCACCGAATCCCGGTCCGTAAGAACCGTTTTAATTCTGAAGCCGTTTTCCAGTGCCCTGAGTTGCTCCAGACGTTCGGCTCTTTCGAGGTACCCCTGAGGCAATTTCGAGAATTTCTGAAGAAAGTCGTTTCGATACGCGTAAATGCCGTGATGTTTAAAGTATTCCCGGTTGCGTCCATCATCCCGGAAAAACGGTATCGTCGCTCGGGAAAAATAGATTGCAAATCCCTCCTTGTCCATCACCGTTTTGACCGCATTCGGGTGAGTAATCTCCTCAGTTCTCAGGATCTTGTATATGAGCGTACTCATAGGAACCGTGGCATCCTCGAGAAGCGGCCGGACAACCTCTTCCACCATAGCGGGATCGAACAGGGGTTGATCACCCTGAATATTAACCACGATATCGGAGTTCTCCAACCCGGTTTGCCGAGCAGCTTCCGCAATGCGGTCGGTTCCCGACGCGTGGTCACTCGCCGTCATCAGTCCTCTTCCACCGTGTGACTGGACTGCTTCAAGAATCTTCCGGGAATCGGTTGCCACATACACTTCGTGGACCATGGGTGACCGGAGTGCCCGTTCCAAAACCCTGACGATCATCGGCTTACCGAGAATATCCGCGAGCGGTTTTCCCGGGAATCGGGTAGATTCGGCCCGCGCGGGAATGAAAACGACTATTTTGGGGAAGTATTCCTTCATAAATGCGAGCGATCCGAGAAGGTCGAAACGTCTGTAGGCTCCCATCATCGGCCGGTTCATCCGCATCGAGCGGACATCCACAATGCGTTCGACGCATGAAACGGGGCTGACTGCCGAATTACAAAATCTCCTCAGCTGTTGCCTGCAATTCCATCACGATGCGCTGTATAAGCTCTTCGTCCATTTGCAGAAACACGGGTATGACGACCAGCTTCTCCAGTATGGCCGTTGTCTGGGGAATCATGTCCGCAGAGTAGGTCATGTTCTTTCCGTAAACCGGGCCGCCAAACGGAAATGGACCCGGCCACGCGGTCTTTTTTCCGATCACGTGTTCCCAATTCGACAGGAAATGCCAGAAGTTATTTTTGAAATAGATCGCCGCGAGCCCTTTGCTCGTGATGGCCTTGTGAAATGCGACCGCTTTCTCCCCATCAGGAAGAAAAAAACACACATGGCTGTAACTGTCTCTACCATTGTCCGGAAGAGCCCTCATGGTAATGCCTTCGCAGCTCTCGAGGGTTTCCCTGATCAACGCCTGATTCTGCTGCTGACGTTGAATCATATCTTCGAGTTTCATCAACTGAGCCAATCCAATTGCACCTTGCAGCTCGTTCATACGATAATTGAAGCCGAGGAAATTGCGGCCTTCCATTGCCCGGCCCACGTCCGGATTGTGGTCGTGCCCGTGGTCGGCATATTCCGATGCCCTGGTATAGAGCTCCCTGTCGTTGGTGATGATCATTCCACCCTCACCGGTGGTAATGGTCTTATAAAAATCAAAGGAGAACGTCCCCATATCCCCCCAGGTTCCCAACTTCTTGCCGCCTACAGCGGCTCCCAGGGCCTGGGCAGTATCCTCGATGACAAGTATGTTGTGTTTTCGGGCAATATTTATGATCTCCTGGATTCTGGCCGGAGATCCCAGCATGTGAACGGGAATAACCGCTCGCGTCTTTTCCGTGATTTTCCGCTCAAAATCCTGCGGATCCATATTGAGAGTGTCATCGATTTCCGCCGGGATGGGAACCGCTCCAGCCTCAATAATGGCTTCAAACGTTGCAATGAAAGTAAAACCTTGCGTTATGACCTCATCGCCCGGACCGACCCCCAGGGCGGCAAGGGCCACTTTGAGAGCCGCAGAACCGGACGTCACGGCATGAGAGTACACCGCCCCGGTATAATGAGCGAACCGTTCCTCGAATTCCTTTACTTTATAGATTCCTTTCCGTTCGTTCTTGAACTCATATCGGAAAAGAATTCCGGTATCCAAGACCTCGTTAATCTGATCTTTTTCCGTTTCCCCGATCCATTCATATCCGGGCATGTAACCTCCTGATCATCGATCCGGGCAGTCGCAGACAGTGCAAAGGAAGTGTTTTGAGGATTTCAAATCCCTCGTCCTTTATTCCTGGGACAGGGAATCTTGACTCCCGGTATTTCAAGCGAATGCCGACTCATAAATCATCTCGGCTTCCAGCGGTCCCATGTACCTTGGATTGTTTTCCACGGGACGGGTTACTTTCAACGCGCTCTCCACCATTTGGGGAATATCCGAGTGCGGGACTCCTACTTCTTCCAGGGAAGCAGGTATGCCAATATCCATACAGAGCGTACGGACCGCCTCAACAGCCGCCTCAGCTGCCCACCTCGCAGCGACGCCTTCCACGGATTCGCCGAACGCGCGAGCCACGAGTGCAAATTTCAACTCCGCCGCCGGAAGGTTGAATTCCATGACATGCGGTATCAATATCGCGTTTGCCAGGCCGTGAGGAATTCTGTAGAAGCCGCCCAGAGGATACGCGAGTGCGTGGGCCGCGCCCACGCCTGCATCTGCCAGAGCCAGCCCCCCCAGCAGGCTGCCCATGAGCATATTGTCGCGGGCCTGTATGTCGTTGCCGTGATAAACCGCTCGCCTGAGATTTTGGGCTATCAATCGGATGGCCGTAAGCGCCAGGGCTTCCGTGAATACGGTAGAGGAGCGGCTCGTGACCGACTCCACTGCATGGGTGAGTGCATCCATCCCCGTGGCCGCAGTGACGTTCGGCGGTAATGATACGGTGAGTTCCGGATCGAGCAGAGCGACCGAAGGAAACAAGAAGGGACTATTAATGCCGCCTTTCGCCTTGGTCTCGCGATTGGTGAATACGGCTGTAAAGGTCACTTCAGCTCCGGTTCCGGCAGTTGTCGGCACCATGAGCGTGGCCACACCCGGAGACTCCACTTTGTTCAGACCGATATAATCTTCAGCCTTTCCCTTGTTTGTCAGGAGTATTGCCGCTGCCTTTGCCGTATCCATGGCCGATCCGCCGCCCATTCCGATAACGAGATCCGCTTTGGCCTCCCGTCCGATGCGGGCGCCATCTTCAGCGTTATCCAGATACGGCTCGGGGTCGACTTTCTGAAACACGTCGCCGTTCAATCCAGCCGTCTTCAAACTGTTAACCGCGGAATCCAACGTGCCGTTTTCAGCCATGGCAGGATCGGCAATGAGAAGGTATCGTCTCACTTGCATGTCCTTGGCCACTTCTCCGAGTTTCAACAGGCTGCCCGTTCCAAAGACTATTTTGGTTCTGATCTGAAAAGTGTTGAATTCAACCATCGTCGGGACCTCGGCGTAACTATTCGACTTCACAAAAGCCTTCAGTTTATAGCAGAAATCCTTTGGCCGGGCAAGAAAAAGTGCTTACATTTTTGCTGGTGATATGCTATGGAAATGAGTTTCAAGAAAATCGATTTCGTCTGGAGGCTTGCCCAGTGCTGGAAGTTTTGAGCCGGGGTTTTCGCGACGTCCGGCAATATCTGCAAGGAATGCGCACCCTTACAGAGGAGAACCTCGGTGAGGCGCTGAAGATGATTCGCGTCTCGCTTCTGGAAGCGGATGTGGAATTCCAAGTCACGCGTTCTTTTCTGGAGCGTGTGAAAGAACAGGCTCTGGGTGACATCGTTCAGGTAAGCGTCAAGTTTCGTGACAGAAAAATTAAGGTCTCTCCCGGCGATCACTTTATCAAATTGTGCCACGAAGAACTGGTTCGCCTCATGGGACCGGAGGATCCGTCCCTCCTGCTCAAGTCCAAGCCCGTCAGTTCGATCATGATGGTCGGTCTGCAGGGTTCCGGAAAGACGACGACTGCTGCAAAACTGGCAAGGTTTCTGGAAAAACAGGGCAGGAAACCCATGCTGGTGGCTGCGGACGTGTACAGGCCCGCTGCTGTGGACCAGTTACGCAAACTGGGTGCTGATCTCGGTGTTCCGGTCTTTTCCGACGGAGGCGCGGACCCTCCGGAAATCTGCCGGCAATCGGTACAAGCTGCAGCGGTCACAGGATGTGACGTAGCAATTTTCGATACTGCTGGACGTTTGACCATCGACGATCTCCTGATGCAGGAGCTTTTCCGGATCCAGGAGCTCACCGAGCCGGAAAACGTGCTCCTGGTCTGCGACGCAATGATCGGGCAGGAATCGGTCAATATTGCCCAGGCTTTCAACGAACGGATTCGGCTTACCGGTTTTATTCTCACCAAACTTGACGGTGACGCCCGCGGGGGAGCGGCGATCTCCATAAAGGAAGCCACAGGGGTCCCCATCAAGTTCGTCGGTATGGGCGAGGGTCTGGATCGACTGGAAGAATTCAGACCGGACGGGCTGGCATCCCGAATATTGGGTTTCGGCGATGTCGTCGGTTTGGTAAAAGATTTTGAGGAGGTTGTAGACGAAAAGAAGGCCGAAGAAGATGCAATGCGCATGCTTCGCGGAGATTTCGGCCTAGGGGATTTCCTGAACCAGATCAGGGCTATCAAGAAAATGGGGCCCCTCCAGGACATTGTAGAAAAACTGCCTTTTTTCTCCAACGGCTTGCCGCCTTCGGCAAAAGTTGACGATTATGAGCTGGTTCGGATCGAATCCATCATCAATTCCATGACTCCGGTGGAACGCAAGAAACCGGACACGATCGACGAGAGCAGGATTCTTCGCATTGCAAAAGGTTCGGGTCGGAAGGAATCCGAAGTCAAAGATCTCCTGGTCAAGTTCAAGGACATGCGCGACCTCATGGTGGCAATGGGGGGAGGAAAGATTCGGGGTCGGTGGAAGGGCCTCAAGAATCTGAGAAAGATGTTCGGCGGAGGTTTCGGAATGCCCGAGCCTGTCGCCGGTCCGGACAACCCGTTTGGGTTGCCTGAGGTAAAGAAAGGCAAAGTCACCTCCAAGAAGGCTTTGGAAAAACAACGAAAGAAAAGCAAACAAGCGAGACAGGCAAGAAAAAAGGCAAAGAAGCGATAATTAGCTTTTGGACCAGCTTTTCCCGAAGCGAAAAGCTGAGATGTCTGTGCAATCTGAAGCGGAATCAAAGCGCCTATAAGCGAAACGGAGGATGTGGATATGTTCTTACTGAAACTGATCGGCATGATTTTCTTGGGTATACTCAGTGGAATTCTCAGCTATTACAACAAGAACTACTACGTGCGAGTTTTTAATGACATCATGGGAACCGATGAGAATGAGAAACCGGAGATCAGAGTTGGTCGCGGATTCCTCTACGGATTCTTTTTCCCCGTTTACTTCGTTCTTCTCGTAATCGGGCTGATAGCGCTCGTTGCATTTCTGATCACCGCAGGAATAATCGCTGCTGTCATTTTCGTGCTCGTCTGGATAACCGAGAAGATCCTGCCTCATGAGTTCTTCGGAAAGCCCCTCATGGATCTGTTCTTGAAGTTCGGGCTGAAACCGCCGGCACCGCCCATTCCGCCGGTTATGACTCAACCTGCTGCGGCACCGCCCACTATTCAGGCTCCTCCGACCTCCGCAGAGGAAGGCACGAGAGACAAACCGGAATCTCAAGCGTAGTAAGGTTCGTTGCTCTTTGGACTGCCGGTGATGTCATGGCAGTCTGCGAGAAGTGTTTTCGCAAAAAGAAAGATCGGGTCCTTAAGGGGCCCGATCCTGACTTGCGTCCGTAGTCTCAGCGTTTCGGAGGAATCGTCCGATGTTATTACTTGCTATTCTTTAAGCGCTGCTCCAGATTTGACAGCTCCTGCCGCAGTTCTTGAGGCAAGCGATCTCCGAATGTATCGTAATGTTCTTTGATCGAAGGTATTTCGGCCAACCAACCATTCACATCCACCTTCAGCAGCTCTTCCAGGGCCGGCCGCGATATGTCGAGATTCTTTACGTCAAGCGCACCGGGCTCTGGCAGCCTTCCTATAGGGGAGTCCACTGCCTTCCCCGTTCCGCTGACCCGTTCAAAAATCCACTTAAGCACACGGCTGTTTTCGCCGTATCCGGGCCACAGGAATTTTCCTTCACTGGTTTGACGAAACCAGTTTACGTAGTAGATCTTGGGCAGTTTGTCGGGATCCGTTGTCTTCCCTATCTTCAGCCAGTGCGAAAAATAATCGCCCATGTGATATCCGCAGAACGGGAGCATAGCCATGGGATCGCGACGGAGTTTTCCGACTTTTCCTGCGGCGGCAAATGTGGTCTCGCTGCTGGCCACCGAACCCAGGAACGTACCGTGCTGCCAATTGAATGCTTCTGTCACGAGCGGGACGATGGTACCCCTTCGGCCACCGAATAAAATCGCGTCAATGGGGACACCTTTCGAATCCTCCCATTCCGGTGCACATACGGGGCACTGATGCGCCGGAGTAGTGAATCTGGCATTTGGATGCGCTGCCAGACGTCCGGAATCCGGAGTCCAGGGTCGTCGCAGCCAATCCGTGAGTGCAGCAGGCAATTCATCTGCCATGCCTTCCCACCACACGTCTCCGTCAGGCGTTAGGGCACAGTTGGTGAATATGGAGTTCCGGGCCGAGGCCGTAATCGCATTGAGATTCGATTTTTCGCTTGTCCCGGGAGCAACCCCGAAGAAGCCCGCCTCTGGATTGATCGCGTACAACCGTCCGTCCGGACCGAATTTCATCCACGCTATGTCATCGCCGATGGTTTGGACCGTCCACCCCGGAATTGTGGGAACCAGCATGGCAAGGTTCGTCTTTCCGCACGCGGAGGGAAACGCACCCGTAATGTATTTGACCTGACCCTCGGGGCTGATGAGTTTGAGGATCAGCATGTGCTCCGCCATCCAACCTTCATCCCGAGCCTGTACCGAGGCAATGCGCAAAGCATGGCATTTCTTGCCCAAGAGAGCGTTCCCGCCATAACCGGATCCGAAGGACCAGATTTCACGGGTTTCGGGAAAATGACAGATATATTTGTGTTCCGCATTGCAGGGCCATGGGGAGTCAGCATCATTGGGGCCCAGAGGAGCTCCCACTGAATGAAGCCCCAGCACGAATTCACCGTCTGTACCGAGCACGTCCAGGACGGTGGACCCCATGCGAGTCATGATGTACATGTTGGCAACTACGTACGGGGAGTCAGTCAGTTCGACGCCGATTTTTGCGATATGCGAGCCGGTGGGGCCCATGCTGTACGGAATCACGTACATGGTCCGTCCCTTCATGGAACCGGCGAAGAGTTTGGTGAGTCGAGCCTTCATCTCCGCGGGATCTGCCCAGTTGTTCGTGGGGCCCGCTTCCTCCTTGGCCGCGGAACAGATGAACGTGCGGTCTTCAACTCTGGCTACGTCAGCGGGGTCGGACCGAACATAGATGCTGTTCGGTCTGAGTGATGAAGCCAGAGGGATTGCGGTGCCGCTGTGGATCATGGACCGTAGCATATGCTGGTATTCTTGTTCCGAACCGTCGCACCAGTGAATCTTGTCCGGTTGACACAGGCCGGCCACCTGTTGGACTAACTCCCCAAGTTTCTTGTGCTTGACCATTCTGACTCCTTGATAGATTGGGCACGTGCAGACGCATCACAATCATAAGTCTGAGCTCGGCAGAAATTTAGCCGCAGAGCCGTTCCCGGCTGCCGTCTTATCGCGGCACGGGATCGCGCACCTGTACACCCCGTTGCGCAGCGAAACAGGGTCTTCACTGATTAACCCTACCCATGCAGTTTGTCAACGCCTGCAGCTATTTGCCTGCACCTGAATCTCGCGCTTTTTTTCCGGGTCTCCGGATATATGTGTATGCGACGTTGCTTTTTCTCGGAAAAACAGGTACCACTTTAGGCCGATACTTTACTTGGAGCGTTCAATTTGGCGGAATGAGAAACGAATCCTTTCTCGCACAATCGTCGGCTTCACCGCAGATGAAGAGAGGCTCGCTTCTGTTAAAGATTGCAGCGCTTGCTGTCTTTTTGTTATGGAATGTGTCCTGTGTTCCGGTGTTGATGGGCAAGAAAGAACCAGGTACCGGAAAAACCGGGGCCAGCGGGTCGGGCCTCATCAAACCGAAGCTGGCACATGATTCGAGCCAAGCCGATGGCAAGAGCAACGATGGCTCTCGGAATGCCACAGCACCCGAAAAGCGGGAAAAACTCGAAAAGCCAGTAATATCAGCTGCAGAGGCCAGCGAAAAGCCTGAAAAATTAGAGCAAAAGACTGCGCAGGTGGTTGCAAAAGAACTGGTGACGCCATCTGTCAAAGAGCAAACTCGCACGGAAACACCCCTCACCGGCAAAGAACCCGGAAAACAGCTCGATCCTGGCGAAACGGGAACCAAAGCCTCGGGCAGCGGTGCCGAACCTGCGAAGCAGTTCAAAGACGGTGTCACCGATCCGGATACCGACCTGACCAAAGTCGACACCTCATTCAAGAAACACGACCATTCAAAATATACCGAAAAAATTAGGAATAAAGCGATTGACCGCGTCAATCAGGAACCAACCTGCAAGTATGCGAGGATATGCAGAGACTCGACGACCGACGAATGGGGGCTCACCCTGTATTACGTTCAAGACAAGGTCTATGTCATGGTGTCCTACGCGTGGGACGACATCGATCAAAAATTTGAAAAATCATTTACATCTGATAAACGCCCCGTTTCCGGGTGGAAACACCATCTGGATTTTTCCGCGGCAGGGAAGGAATGCAGAGTCTTGAAAGGGGCTCGGCCGTGAAAGCCGGTCCTCTGTGATATAGTCATTGCGGCTTGGAAGCAGTCCATCGCTCGTTTATTCCCATTAACGGAGGTTCGGATGGCACCCTTAACACAAAGGTTGAATCGAGGAAAACCTGGCAGATTAGCCCTCCTGGTCTCAAGTGCTCTCCTCATGTTTGCGCTCCTCCTTCCGCCGGCCGGAGTCAGTCTTGCGGAACAGACGAGAGATCAGTGCGAAAAGTGCTGTCAGAATTCGCAACAGGATGAATATTATCTTGAACAGTGCAGATTGAAGTGTTTTCGAAATCCTGACCACTGTTCGGGGCAGAAAGCGCATCGCGAAGCCGCTCCGAGACCGTCTGAGGCCCCGGTACCTCCCGCAGCGGCCCAGCAACCGCCGCCCGCGACGGACTTCCAACCACCGGAACCGGCGCCCGGGCCGCCCGCTATGGGTGAACCGGCACGACCTATGCCTCCCCCGAGACCTGCCCAACCCAAAGCTGCTCCCCCCAAAGCGGCATTCATATGGCCTAATCCCCTGAATCTTGTCCCTGGCAGGGAATGGGAGGCTGCCGGCCTGATACTCGCAGCAAACGGCATCTCTCCCCAAAATCCGAATTACCAGGCGGGGCTCAAGAGCATCGAGGCGGTTCTTATTGAATTCGCCAAGGCAAATCCGGGAGGCGGAAAACTGCCTACCACACAGCTTGAAAGAATTATCCGGCAGATACGATAGCCGCGGCGCGATCCGCGAGCACTGTGCACATTTCATGACGGCGTTACGACTGGAGTTTGGGTCCGGATACCGCCGTGTCACGAAAGCGGGTTCATGCGAGCACTCGTGTCAGTGCTTTCTCATTTTTTCTTCATTGTTGCGTGTTACGTCTGCATCGCGATGTGCTGTACAGGTGCAACAGGCAAGGCATGGGGGCAACCCTTCAACATTGCTCCTTCATTGCAGGAAGAAGCACGCAAGACAGATCCCCTCTATCCTGCCTGGTGGGGAGAGCCTCCTCGTGCGGAACCCGGTGTTCGGTGCAAGGATCCCGGAAAGTGCATCTCGTGTCATGAGGCCACAGCGCAGATGGATCCCGTCCACGCAGTGGCGTGTACGACCTGCCACAACGGAGATCCCGGCGCCCAGGACGAGAAAAAAGCACACGCAGGATTGATTCGAGATCCGGGAGATCTGAAGACTGCTGAGAAGACCTGTGGTACATGCCATCCGGAAGAAGTCCGCAGGGTTTCCGGCTCCGCAATGGCGCTGGCCCCACGCATGATCAATCACACCCGATTCGCTTTCGGAGCCCAAGCCACACCGGCCCCCCTGCACTCAACGGTGGATTCCGACACACTGAAGCAGGTTCCGCTCGCGGCTGAATCGGAAAATCTCGGAGACGACCTCCTCCGAAGATCGTGTCTGAGATGTCATTTGCACACCCGGGGTTCTCAGCGATGGGGGGAACACAGGGGAATGGGATGTTCCGCGTGCCATGTATCCTATTCCAATGACGGCAAGGGCGTACATGCCCACGCTCTGATGAGAGATCCGGGAATGACGGCGTGCTTGAAGTGCCATAACTCCAATCACGTGGGGGCCGATTATGTGGGCTTGTTCGAGAAGGATTCGGAACGCGGGTTCAGATCACCGTTCAGGGAGGGTAGACAGCCCGCAAGAATATACGGATCCGAGCAGCACCGGCTTGCCGCTGACGTCCATTTCAAAGCGGGCATGGGATGTACGGATTGCCATGTTCTGGACGAAATCCACGGCACGGGGCAGCGTTCGGCTTCCCCTCTGCCCGGAGTGAAGATATCGTGTGAAGCGTGTCACGTAGCGGGCGATCATCCAGCGATCCTCAAGAACGAAGAGGGAAAGATGACCCTCCTTCGAGGCAAAGGTCGAGTAGTTCCTCCGTTCAATCCGAATTCGATTCCCCACAAGGTTCGGGTGCACCGGGAGAAGCTGCGATGCTCCGGCTGCCATGCTTCCTGGTCCTTCCAGGATTATGGACTGCACCTGATGCTGGAAGAGCGTCCGGACTATTGGAAATGGGCGAACGACGCGAGCCAGAACGATCCGCAAATTCAAGAGCTTCTGAAACGGAATGTGGGCACGTACGCCGAGCTCGTTGAACCTTCCG
The DNA here is from genome assembly GCA_035319325.1 of Desulfomonilaceae bacterium. Taxonomy (GTDB): domain Bacteria; phylum Desulfobacterota; class Desulfomonilia; order Desulfomonilales; family Desulfomonilaceae; genus DATHCX01. The sequence continues at coordinate 42,941 of DATHCX010000034.1, read as the reverse complement.
AGGGTTCCGTACCCGAGAAGTCTGAACAGGACTGGGAGTTCCCCTCCACGGCTGACTGGCTCACCGGAGAAAAGAGACCGGGAGCCTGGTTCCGAGGTTTTACTGAACGTGCCTGGTCCCAGCCACCTCTGGGGCTGGATAGTCGAGGGAAGATTTCAATCATGCGACCCATGTACCAGTACGTGGTCTCCCATGTGGATGGGGATGGCAGAGTCCTTACGGACAGAGTTGTACCAAAGACCGGTGCCGGCTTTCCGGCGCTTCTGTTCAATCCGTATGCTCCGCACACCATAAGCGCACGAGGACGGGCCTGCCAGGATTGTCACGGCAGTCCGAAAGCCGCGGGGCTTGGAGACAATCTGCGGGGGATCGGAAAACCGGGATTCACTCCGCTGCACCGGGCGGAAACGAAGATACCGGAGCATGATTTCAGGTGGAAGGCCCTGGTGGACGAAAAGGGCAATCCTCTCCAGTACAGCAGCCATCCTTCATCCGGTCCCTTGGACCCCGTGACCGTATTGAAGCTGCTGTATCCCACTGACCGCCACCGCGCCACGTGGTTCAGATATTTGTCCGGAGAAGGCGACGGGGGATCTTGACAGCCGTGTTGCTTGGCGATATTCGTACTGAACGCGCTGTGTGCAAAGTGTGGAAGAAGGAATACTATGAAAATTACACCGGAACAGGTTGACTATGTCGCACTGCTCGGGCGGCTCGCTCTGGAGCCGGAGGAAAAAAAGAAATATATGGGGCAGCTCGATGATATCCTGAAGTATATGGATATGTTGGCTGAAGTGCCCACTGACGATGTTGCTCCGATGGCGGGTTCCGTTGAGCTGTATACGCCCTTGCGGGAGGATGACGTAAAGGCGTCGCTACCCGTGGAAGAGGCGCTCGCGAACGCTCCGGCACGTGCGGGGACCTCGTTCAGGGTCCCCAAAATTCTGGAGTAGCGGAATTATTTCACTGAGCTGCATACGAACCATCCGGCGGTTGTCTTGCCGGCGGCATGGGCAATTTACTGCCGGGGCCGAATCCAACTTTCAGAGAAGGAATGCAAACGGTGACACAGCTTTATGACATGACCGCCACCGAACTGGCGCGACTCTTGCGGGAAAAGAAAGTTTCGTCCGTGGAGATCACCCGATCCGTTCTCGGCAGAATCGAGGCGGTGGAGGGTAAGATCCGTTCCTACGTCACCGTTACTCCCGAGATCGCCTTGGACATGGCGAAGGAAGCGGATGCTCGAATCGCGGCGGGAGACTCACGTCCCTTGACCGGTATACCCATCGCAGTAAAAGACAATATGTGCACCAGAGGCGTACGGACGACGTGCGGGTCCCGCATCCTGGCGAACTTTGTTCCTCCATACGACGCGACCGTTGTCGGACTTCTGCGCAGGGAAGGCATGGTCATGCTGGGAAAGGCGAATATGGATGAGTTCGCGATGGGGTCCTCCACTGAAACCTCTTACTGGGGACCCACCCACAATCCATGGGATCTGGAAAGGATACCGGGCGGTTCAAGCGGAGGCTCCGCCGCTGCGGTTTCCGCTGGAGAGGCGATAGTGTCCCTCGGGTCTGACACGGGCGGTTCCATACGGCTTCCGGCTGCGTTCTGCGGAGTCACCGGCATTAAACCCACGTACGGTTCCATTTCGCGTTATGGGCTGGTGGCGTATGCGTCAAGTTTGGACCAGATCGGTCCTATCGGCCGGGACGTGTGGGATCTGGCTCTGCTGCTCAACGTCCTTTGCGGCCACGATCCCGCGGATTCGACCTCGGTTCCCAGGCAGTATCCTGATTTCACGACCTTTCTCGACAAATCCGTAAAGGGCATGACCCTCGGACTTCCACAGGAGTTTTTCAGCAAGTTGGACAATCCCGAGGTGCAACACGCTATCTCCGAAGCACGAGCAGTATTCGAAGGTCTCGGGGTGAAATTCGTGGAGTTGTCCCTGCCGACCCTGGATTACGGCATTGCTGCGTACTATATCATTGCTCCGAGCGAGGCATCATCAAACCTGGCCCGATATGACGGAGTCAAGTACGGGCACAGGGCGGGGGAATTCGAGAGCATGATCGACATGTATTGTCGTACTCGAGCCGAAGGATTCGGACCCGAGGTGAAGCGCAGGATCATGCTGGGCACGTACGCGCTGTCGTCCGGATACTATGATGCGTATTATCTGAAGGCTGCGAAAGTGCGAACCCTTATTACACAGGACTTCGAGAAAGCATTCGAGAAGTGCGATGCGATATTCTGCCCGACCGCGCCCTCCCCTGCTTTCAAAATTGGAGAGAAGATCGACGATCCTATCCAGATGTACCTCACCGACGTTTTCACGATTCCTGTGAACATGGCAGGTCTTCCCGGTATGGCACTGCCGGGCGGCATGTCGCGTGACGGCCTTCCCATCGGCCTGCAGTTGATCGCTCCTCATTTCGAGGAGTCGCGGTTGGTCCAGTTGACCGCGGCATTTCAAAAGACCACGGATCACCATCTCAAGAGACCCACTCTATAGGACGACTCATGGAATACGAGGCAGTCATAGGACTTGAGGTCCACGCTCAGCTCTTGACGGATTCCAAGGCGTTTTGCTCCTGCACCACCCGGTTCGGAGCGGAACCCAACACGAACACGTGCCCCATTTGCCTGGGCATGCCCGGAGTGCTTCCGGTACTGAATCGAAAAGCATTGGAGTTCACGGTGCGCATGGCCATTGCCTGCAACTGCACAATCCGTGAAACGAGCAGATTCGCACGCAAGAATTATTATTACCCCGATCTTCCGAAGAATTATCAGATTTCCCAGTACGAGCTTCCCGTGGCGGAACACGGGTGGGTCGACGTAGAAACAGTATCAGGCGAAGTGAGGCGCATCGGACTGACGCGCATTCATATGGAAGAAGATGCCGGAAAACTCATTCACGACGAAAACAGGCCGGTATCCTACGTCGACCTGAACCGCACGGGCGTGCCATTGATCGAAATCGTCTCCGAGCCTGACATCAAGTCTCCCGAAGAAGCCGCTGCGTACCTTCGGACGCTCCGGTCGATGCTCGTGTACCTGGAGATTTGCGACGGCAACATGGAAGAGGGCAGCTTCAGGTGCGATGCAAACGTGTCCATACGGCCCAAAGGAGAAACGGTTCTCGGCGTAAAGACCGAAGTCAAGAATATGAATTCCTTTAGGAACGTCCAGCGGGCTCTCCAGTACGAGATCGAGCGGCAAACCGCGATGCTGAAGGACGGCGAAAGGATTGTTCAGGAAACCCGTCTGTTCGATCCGTCGACTGGAGCGACCGCTTCCATGAGGAGCAAAGAACAGGCTCACGATTACAGATATTTTCCGGACCCCGACCTCTTGCCGTTGCGAGTCGATCCTGCGCTTGTGGAAAGAATTCGTGCCGAACTGCCGGAACTCCCTGCCCAGAAAAAGGAGCGTTTCATCCAACAGTTCGGGATCCCACCGTACGATGCAGGAGTATTGACGGCTTCCAAACCAATGGCCGAATATTTTGAACAAACCGTGAAACTGCATCCGAATCCCAAGGCGGTGAGCAACTGGATCATGACCGAGCTGATGCGGGAGCTAAAGGGTGCTGATGAAAGTGATATCTCCACCTGCCCGGTATCCCCGACGCAACTCGCAGATCTGCTGAAATTGATGGATTCCGGAACCATCTCGGGAAAAATAGCCAAGACAGTTTTCGAGGAGATGTATTCCACGGGCAAAGATCCCGGGAAGATTATTGAAGAAAAAGGTCTGGTACAAGTTTCCGACACTTCGGAGATCCTGTCCCTGGTTCAAACAGTCCTGGACGACAACGCGGGGGAATTGGAAAAGTTTCTTGCAGGCAAGACCAAGATTCGAGGATTTTTCGTTGGCCAAGTCATGAAGATTTCCAAAGGAAAAGCAAATCCCGCACTTGTAAATCAGGTTCTTGACGAAGAATTGCGTAGGCGCGGTTCCAAATAATTGATCGCCCACCGTGACGGCATGGCTGAGGGTACGCTCCGTCGACCGGTCAGGTTTGCGGAATATGTTGAATCCTGATGGAGAATCCGATTCTCCGTTTCGTGAAAAAAAGCTTGAATTCTTAAGCTCGTTAGCGGATAATTGGGAGTTGCGGCATTCCGACGGAGAGGTTCTCATCTGAAAAACACATGGATACAAACCCGATCAAAATTGTAGTATATTACTGCAGGAACCTGAAACTCTTCAAAGATGGACAACAGAAGGCGTTCGCACGCTCCAGGCCAGGTCTGAGCCTTGTCGCCATTCCGTGTTCAGGCAAAATGGAGGCCCATCATCTGCTCAAGACCCTTGCGGGAGGAGCGCAGGGGGTGCTTGTGCTCGCTTGCGCAGAAAAAGCCTGCCAGTACCTGGAGGGGTCCAGGCGTTCCCACAAGAGGACTGATTACGCGCGGCTCTGGTTGGAAAAACTGCATATAGAACCCGACAGGGTGAAGCTCGTCCATCTGTCTCCCACGGATGTGGAGGCAATGGAAAAACTGCTGAAAGAATTCACGTCGACATTGGAGTCCTTTGGACGGATACCCCCCATCGCCCATACCCAAGCTGGTTGACGATCGTTCGAATACAATTGGCTCCCGCCTGATTCTGACCGGTAAACGGCATCTCATGAGGTCCGTTTCCGGTCGGCCGGCCAAACAAGGAGGAAATCTGTGATTGTTGCGGAGCTGAAAAGAATAGACGAGATCAGGAAGATGATCGATCGATATTCATCGATACTGGTCGTTGGATGTGACTCGTGTGTGGCGGAATGCGCCGCGGGCGGAAATCGTGAAACAATGCTTCTTGCCGCCGCGCTCAGGCTGTCATACAGAAAAGACAATAAAAATCCGGTCATAACCGAAGCATGTCTCGACAGGCAGTGCGTGGATGATTTCATTGAGGGGATAGCTCATCAGGTCCCGGAACACGAGGTCATCCTCTCGCTCGGCTGCGGCGCGGGAGTCCAGGCCCTGGCCAGGGTATATACCGACAAGCCAATCATACCGGCTTTGGATACCCTTTTTATCGGCGAAACGCAAATGAGGGGCGTTTGGCAGGAGAACTGTCTTGGCTGCGGACAATGCAAACTCGGTCATTTCGGAGCGGTTTGCCCGGTCACCCGCTGCTCCAAGAAACTGATGAACGGCCCGTGCGGCGGCTCCAAGGAAGGCCGGTGCGAGGTGCACCCGGAGATCCCGTGCGGTTGGGACATGATTGTCACGCGATTGGAAACTCTGGGCGAACTCGATAGATTGAGCGAATATGTGCCGCCCGTCGACTGGTCTACGTCGCATTCGGGTGGCCCACGCCGTGTTGTGAGGGAGGATCAAAAACCGTGAAGACAGAAAGCCGTCTCGAAAAAGTTCTTGCCGCCGGACATTTTGCAGTAACAGCCGAATGCGGTCCGCCCAAGGGCTCGGATGTTGGCGCACTTGAGGAAAAGGGGAAAATCCTTCTCAACAAAGTGGACGCGGTCAATGTGACCGACAATCAGACTGCTATCGTCAGAATGTCTTCCGTGGCAGCATGCTCGATACTGAAGAATCTGGGGCACGAGCCTATTCTGCAGATGGTGACCAGAGACAGGAATCGGATCGCGCTTCAAAGTGATCTTTTCGGCGCCTATGCCCTGGGAATGCGAAACGTCCTCTGTCTCACCGGTGATCACCAGTGTTTTGGAAATCAAAAACAGGCTGTGGGAGTATTCGATCTGGATTCGATCCAGCTTGTCAGGACCGTCCGGGATATGCGGGAGACCGGCAAGATAATAGGAGGCGAGGACATTCAGGTACCGCCCAGGATGTTCATTGGTGCGGCCGAGAATCCTTTTGCCGATCCGCTCTCCTGGAGGGTGGTCCGTCTCGCAAAGAAAGTCGATGCAGGCGTGGACTTCATCCAGACCCAATGCATCTTCAACCTCGATCGTTTCAGCCGGTTCATGGAGCAGGCGCGAGACATGGGTTTGACCGAAAAGATCAGCATACTTGCGGGCATCACCCCTATGAAGAGCGTGGGCATGGCGCGCTATATGGCGAACAAAGTCGCCGGTATGGATGTGCCTGAAGATCTCATCAAACGGATGGCGGGAGTGCCGAAGGAACAACAGGCCGAAGAAGGCATCAAGATTACGGTGGAAACCATTCAGCAAGTCAGAGAGATATCCGGAGTTGCCGGTGTTCATCTCATGGCCATTGAATGGGAACACAAGGTTCCTGAAATCCTTGCGGCCGCGGGACTGGACAAGAGGCCGGTCGTCTGATAGCGGACCGCTGCCGAAAGAGAACGGAAAATGCCGAAAAAGTACCACATAGATGTTCAATTTGCCCCGAACCGGTATCCCACGATCGGAAGATCCGGGATCGTAGATTGGGGCGAAGGCTGCCTGAAATGTGCCAGGTGCGTCAAGTACGACTGCGTGTACGATGTGTATCGCAACAGGAGTTTTTCCACCGATATTCTTGGCGATACCATCGACGAACTGTGTAAGAGCTGCTTTCGTTGCGTTCAGGGGTGTCCCAAACGCCTGATACACAAAACGCTGAATCCTGAGTGGGAATCTTTGGGCGACGACGTGTACACCCCCGAAATCATTTCCGCAACGTGGGAACAGGCCCAATCGGGGAAGATCCCCGTGTCCGGGGCCGGGTACGGCGGCTCGTTTTCCGGTCCCGGGTTCGATTCCATGTGGACCGACATGAGCGAGATCGTCCGGCCTACCCGCGACGGCATTCACGGCAGAGAGTACATATCCACGGTCATCGATATAGGACGCCGGCCGTCCAGACTCATTTTCGACGAGCTCGGACAATTGATTTCAGAACCTTTGCCGTCTATCCGAGTCCCCATCCCCATTCTTTTCGACGCGTTTCCATTCGGCAGTATATCCCCTGCGGTCCTGAGAGGTGTTGCCGCTGCAGCGGCCGCTCTTGACACGCTCATGTGGGTTCCCCCTGCATACGTTCCGGAATTATCGAAATTCGCACCGTATCTGGTGCCCTTGCTCAACGAGGGACGTTATGACTATGAGTGGATACCCGCCCACAGAATGGTGGAAATTCCCGATGCGAAAGACGCCGTGGAAATTATGACCGCACTCAAACGGCGTCGACCGGACATGCTTGTTTCCGTGAGGATTCCGGCCGTTTCGTACGAACACAACGTCGCGAAAGTTCTGGACTACACGCGTGCCGGATTTGATCTCATCCACTATGTGGCGGACGAGAGAGGGTACGAGCCGGGGCTCCAGAACGGACTGCACCTGAAAGACATGACCAAAGAAGTCCAGGCTGCCCTGCTCCACGAAGGATTGAGAGACGAGATCACTTTCATGGTTTCCGGAGGCATTGCTATGGCGGAACACGTGATCAAATCCATGCTTTGCGGAGCAAACCTAGTGGGCGTCGACGTCCCGCTTCTGGTCGCCCTGGAATGCAGAGTGTGCCGCAACTGCCGTGATGGTGGCGAATGCCCGGTGGGCATTGCGAAGGTTGATTCCAAATGGGCCTCCAGGAGGATCATTAATCTCATCGGAGCCTGGCATAACCAATTGCTGGAGATGATGGGCGCGATGGGAATCCGTGAGGCGAGAAGACTAAGGGGCGAACAGGGCCGCGTCCTGTTCAGGGAAGACCTTGAAAACGATACGTTTGCCCAACTTTTTGCCCGCCCTAATTCGTAACAAAGGAAAAGACCCTCATGCATTACAAGAACCCCTGGAGTGAGGTTCCTTCTGCTGAAATAGCAAACGCTCCGTCGAGATTCGGCCGCGGCCTCGGCAAGTATGCCGTGGTGATATCCGACGCGTGTAATGATTGCCTCAGATGCGCAGCTATTTGTCCGGAAAAAGTGTTCGAGAGCCACGGTGGAAAATTGGCCCCTCCAAAAGATCACCTCTGCCTCGGCATAGCGTGCTCCGTTAAATCGAATCGATGCATTCTCAATTGCCCGGCGGATGCCATCAAAGTGCGGCTGAATCCCAGCGCATCTGCTTTGGGAGACAGGCGGTGGACGCCGGATCTCCTCATGAGCACCTGGTACATGGCAGAAACGGGCCGATTACCCAAGCACGACCTGGAGTACAGGACCGGCGACTCCGGGGGCGGTTTCGACAAGTTGAGATTCGTCTTTCCGAGACGCCTGCCGAAACCGGACCTCGACAAGACGACTATTGATACGTCGATTTCTTTGAACAGGCGGGACGACGGAAGATTGAAGATCGACATCCCCATCCCGGTGTACGGCGGAGGGATGTCCTTCGGGTCCATAAGCCAGATTACTATGTTGAGTAGAATTCGAGCCTTCGCTGCATTCGGTTCTTTCACGTGCACGGGTGAAGGTGGGTACCCCGAAGCGCTCTACCCCTTCGACGATCACATTATTACTCAGGTTGCAACCGGGCTTTTCGGCGTACGGGAAGAAACCATTCAGAGAGTGAAGATCGTCGAATTCAAGTACGCCCAGGGGGCGAAGCCCGGTCTGGGAGGCCACTTACTCGGCCCGAAAGTGACGGAAGCGGTGGCCCGCATTCGAGAGACGGTTCCAGGTTCGTCCCTTTTCAGTCCGTTTCCCTTCCATTCGGTTTATTCCGTCGAGGACCACAAGAAGCACATAGACTGGATAAAAGCCGTGAACACCAGAGGGCTGGTTTCAGTCAAGGTGTCGACTCCCTCGGACGTGGACATGGTCGCGGTCGGCTCTTATTACGCCGGCGCCCATATCGTCCATCTGGACGGGTCGTACGGTGGAACCGGTGCAGCTCCCGACGTTGCAAAGAAAAATATCGCCATGCCTTTGGAATATGCCATCCCGAAAGTCCACAATTTTCTTGTTAATGAAGGGGTCAGGGATCAAATCACGCTCATTGCCTCTGGAGGAGCGAGAACCGCGTTCGATATAGCCAAGGCCATTGCTCTTGGTGCAGACGGGGTAGTGACGGGCACAGCCGAACTCGTGGCGCTGGAATGTATTCGCTGCCACAACTGCGAAAGCGGACGGGGCTGCGCGCGAGGGATCGCCACTACCGATCTGGAACTCGTGGGCCTGATGGATCTCACGTGGGGCACCCAACGGATCGTCAATGTGCTGCATTGCTGGCGGGAGCAGTTGCGAGAGATACTCTATCGTCTGGGAATGAGCAGCATCAAAGAACTGGTGGGAAGAACCGATGTGCTTGCCCATCTCGATTATAACTCCGACGTGCCGGACGACGACATTCGGCATCAGGTGAATGAGGGTTGGAGATGAAAAACGACAGATCCTTCGCTGAAAAAATCTTGTCAGCACGAATCAAGGAATTCGGGCGAGCGAACTTCTCCAAGAACATCAAACCTGATGACGAAGGCGGTTGCGGCGTCACCGGATTCGCAGCAAACATCCCCATTGCGGGCAAGCATATTTTCGAGCCTTCGGTTCGCATGCACAACCGGGGAAATGGAAAGGGCGGCGGAATAGCGGCGGTGGGATTTAACCCCGACATACTGGGGGTGAGCAGGGAAGTTCTCGATTCCCATTATATGCTCAATGTCGCTTTGCTGGACTCCTCGTGCCTGACGGCTTTGAAGGAAAATTGCGTTACGCCCTTCTTCGACATTGCCAAGGAAGAAATGATCGGCCATATGCGGGATTTCCGGGAACTCGAGGGTCTGGAGGTTCAACCGCCCGACATATGGCGAGCATTCGTCCGGGTCAAACCGCAGGTGCTCAATGCCTTCGTCCAGGAAAACGGTTTCCAGGGGTTGTCCTCTCGAGCGGCGGAGGACGAATTTGTCAGCCGGAATTCGATACGCCTGAACAGACTGTTTTACAGTTCACTCGGTGAAAAGCAGGCATTCATGATGTCTCACGGCCGCAACGTCATGATTTTGAAAATCGTGGGGTATGCGGAAAACGTGGTCCGGTACTATAACCTGGATGAATTTCCGGCGCATGTGTGGATCGCACATCAGAGGTATCCCACTCGCGGGCGGGTCTGGCATCCGGGCGGCGCACATCCGTTTTCAGGTTTGAATGAGGCTCTGGTCCATAACGGCGATTTTGCGAATTATCACGCGACCTGTGACTACCTGAAGCAAAGAGGCCTGGAACCCCAGTTCATGACTGACACAGAGGTGAGCATCATGCTCTTCGACCTCTGGAATAGAGTCTACGGCTATCCTCTCGAAGTTATTATTGAAGCTCTCGCTCCCACCGGCGAGTTGGATTTCGACCTTCTTCCCCCTGAGAAGCAAAAACTGTACGATCATGTGCAGTCTACACACATTCACGCTTCTCCCGACGGTCCGTGGTTCTTTATCATAGCGAGAAATATACCTGAAAAAAATACCTTTCAGCTGATCGGCATCACGGACACCGCAATGCTCAGGCCCCAGGTTTTCTCGCTCTATGACGGCGAGGTCCAGATCGGGTTGATCTGTTCGGAAAAACAGGCGATCGATGCAACTCTCAGATCGCTGGCGGCAGAAGATCCTCGCTTCAGTACCGTAGCGGACAAGTATTGGAACGCTCGCGGGGGATCATCTTCCGACGGCGGCGCATTCATGTTCAACGTGGAACCCGGGGCTGAAGGTTCACGCAAGTTGACGTGTCAGGACAAATTCGGGCGACCCATCACGGTGGATTCGCGAGAACCTCTGAATATTACCGCGGCCGTGGTGAAACCCGCTTCGGAAGAAACGGAAATAAGACCTCTGCTGAATTCGGCACTCAAGACAAAAGAGCCGGACAGCATTCTCGATCTGTTCGCGTCCTGTGCAGAATCCTGGGACTACAACACGCTTCGTTGGGTTGTGGCGAAATTGGGCGCGGAAGCCCGGAATGGCCAAGAGCACCTGAATACCATCATCGAAGGATTGACTCTCGTTTTGGACCGGCGCTTCCCCCTCGGAAAGAAGAAGCGGTCTGCGCTCGTACGTGTCGTGACGGATGAGCTGTTCGCAATTTTCCGGGCACTGCCCAAAATCACGGACGTCACACACATAGGATATTACAGCCTGGTGGGTTTCGAAACCAGAAGAGATCTGCGGCCTCCTATTGCGGTGGAAAGAGCTCTCGTTGTAGACGCTCGGGATTTCGAGCCTGAAGGTGACAACTGCGACGCGGTTTTGCTTGCGGACGCATACAGACTGGGCTGGAGAAAATTCATCATATTCGATCTCCGGGGGCAGCGCTTCGAAGGATGCGGCTTTGGTGCGTTGACTGCCGGGGTGAGAATGGATCTGTACGGATCTTCCGGAGACTACACTGCAAGCGGCATAGACGGAATGGAGATGCACATTCACGGCAATGCTCAGGATCAAATTGCCCAGATTATGAAGCAAGGATCTCTCGTGATTTACGGTGATGTCGGCCAGTGCTTCATGTATGGCGCCAAGGGCGGTAAGACCTTTGTCCTGGGCAATGCTGCGGGTAGACCTTTGATCAACGCTGCAGGCAATCCTCGTGTGGTCATTAACGGCACGGCGCTGGATTTTCTTGCGGAAAGCTTTATGGCTGGCGACCCGCTCAATGGAGGCGGATTCGTCATCGTCAACGGGCTGGTGATGGACGAGGACGGCCGAACACGATTTCGGGAACGGCCCTACCCCGGTTCAAATCTCTTCTCCCTGGCTTCGGGAGGAGCTTTGTACGTGCGGGATCCTCACCGGATCATGGTTGAAGAACAGCTCAACGGCGGTGCCTTCGCAGAGCTTTCGGACGCTGATTGGAATCTCATTCATCCGTATCTCATCGAAAATGAACAGTACTTCGGAATTAAGGTGGACGATCTTCTGACGGTGGATGGGGCGCGTCGACCCCCCAGAGAAGTGTACAGAAAGGTTGAAGCTGTGCGACTCGCCGTCCTGACGCACATACCGGAAACGGATGATTCAGTATGGGCATCAAATACCGTCGCAGCGGCCAAGTAGAATACATCAGTGAGCAACATGTGGGGAACGCAGACGGAAGTCCTTCCCTCACGCAAGGAATTCTACCGGTTCCGAAAATTCATGCGTACTGTCCATGATTCCTGACAGCTCCGTTTGCTTTTGCCTCTTTCTTTCACCCGTTGGTGCGTATCTCCTATCAATGGGGTAATTCAGGTCCGCTGACTTTGTAGTGTGCGACAGGTGGACTGGACCGGTCTCATGAACAACCCGAAAGCGCCCCGTCAGGACTCCCTCATTTCCGCCGCGGAAAACCGCGCCATGTTCGAGCGCATTGCGGGGTTCTACGACGGGACAAACAGGATTCTGTCTCTCGGATTCGACGGGCGGTGGCGACGCCGGGCTGTGCAAACTCTTGGGCCTGTTCCGGGCGGCAGGTATCTGGACGTGGGATGCGGAACCGGAGACATGTCGCTGGAAATAGTGCGTCAGGCCCCGGGAAGTACCGTGGTGGGAATCGACCCGGTTCAGAATATGCTGAGCATCGCCAGGGAAAAAATTGCCCGTGCGGGTGCGGATGCGCTCATCTCTATTGAGAAAGGCGACGTGTTGAACCTGGATTTTGAGGATGATTCCTTTGATGCCGCAATAACCGCCTTCTGCATCAGGAACGTCACGGACAGGCGTCGCGGTCTCGAAGAGATCAACCGGGTCATAAAACCGGGCGGTCTGCTCGTCATACTTGAGCTTACCGAACCGAACGGTCCTGTCATGAAGCCCTTGTTCCGCATCTACGCGCGGGTTGTAATGCCGGCAGTGACAAGACGTATGTCGTCAGTCTCAGCTTACAGGTATCTTGCTGACTCCATGGCTGATTTTCCGCAGCCGGAAGTTTTTTCGAAACTCATGGAAGCTGCGGCTTTCACCCACCTCACCCACCAACATCTCACTGGCGGTATTGTGACCATTTTCTCCGGACAAGCCGTATAGTCAAGCCAGCGCAGCGACATCAGGTGTTTCCAAAATCGGCGGGGACCGTTCGTGCACGTGTGCCCTGGCGACGGCATTGGCGTGCGTCGCTTCGTTCGCGGCGATACGAGAAGAAGGAACTTTGCCTTTCCACAAAATGTCGTACTAAAATTATTGGAACGCTGCTGATCCAGAGATTCTCAAGAGGAGTCTCGGTTTCGACTACGCGAAGAGATGCGAAGACTGTCATTGCCAGGGCCAAGCCCGAAGCAATCTCCCTGACCGAAACTGACATTGCTTTGTCGCGTCACTCCTGCAGCAATGACATGATTGGATCGTCGGAATGTGGGCGAGAGTCATGAACGAGTCCGACGGAATTTTTGAGAACTGTTGAATGTTCCCGGAATTTGAGTCAGGGGGATGATCCCATGAGATCCATCAGGGTTCATGAATTCGGAGGACCAGAGGTTATGCGGTTGGAAGAAGTCCCCGACCTGAAGCCCGGACCCGGAGAGGTTGTGGTTAGAATGAGAGCCATCGGCGTCAACCCGGTGGACTCGTATGTTCGGTCCGGCCTCTATGCTGCCAAACCGCCGCTGCCCTACACCCCCGGAATGGATGCGGCAGGGCTGATCGATTACGTGGGGGAAGGCGTAGACAATGTGGTCGTGGGCGCGAGAGTGTATGTCGCCGGAACTCTCAGTGGCGCTTATGCTGAACAGGCGCTCTGCAAAAAGTCCCAGGTTCACCGACTGCCGGCCAATGTGTCTTTCGATGAGGGCGCGGCAATCGGCGTTCCCGGCGGCATTGCGTTCCGGGCGCTATTCCAGAAAGCCAGGGCTATCCCGGGGGAAACCGTTCTCGTCCACGGCGCGAGCGGAGGAGTCGGAACCGTTGCAGTGCAATTGGCGCGAGCTGCGGGATTGACGGTGATCGGAACCGCTGGCACTGAAAAGGGGCGTGAGCTGGTCCTCAAGCAAGGGGCGCACCATGCGGTGGATCACCGGGCCGAAGGGTACCTGGAACGCATCATGGATCTGACCGGGAAAAAAGGCGTAGATGTAATCCTGGAACTGCTCGCGAACGTAAACCTGGGCAAGGATCTGAAAATAGTCGGTCATGGAGGCCGCGTAGTCGTCATTGGTAGCAGAGGCACAGTGGAAATTGACCCCCGCGACGCGATGGGCAAAGATGCATCTATCATAGGAGTCGTGCTGTTCAATGCCTCGGAGCGGGACTACGCGAGTATGCACGCAGGCCTGGTGGCCGCCCTGGAAAACGGGACGCTAAAGCCGGTCATCGGGCACCAGATTCCCCTGGAGGACGCTGCCCGCAGCCATGAAGCGCTCATGGAACCCGGAGCATACGGAAAGATCATACTCGTTCCCTGAGGCGATGGAATTCCGGCAAGAATTATTGAGGCGATAACGCCTCCAAGCGAACGGTGAAGGCCGGAAGAAAAAGGAAATTGTTATGAATCTTCAGGAACAACTCGACGGCATGAGATCTCGTTTCGAAACGGCAGCTCCGCCGGAAACGCTGGCGGTCATGCACCATGCCACGGAGACACTACGGAGCTCCGGACTTCTGGAACGCACGCTGCAAAAAAATCAACATGCCCCCGATTTCGCTCTTCCTGACGTATATGGGGAGATCGTCTCCACCAGGGAACTGCTGCGGAAGGGACCGCTTGTAATAGTCTTTTACCGGGGTGTCTGGTGACCGTATTGCAACGCGGAGCTGGAAGCTCTGGAAGAAACCCTCCCACAAATTAGAGCCGAAGGAGCATCACTGGTAGCCGTTTCACCCCAGCTGCTCAAATACAGCCGGCGCATGGCGGAGAAAAACAATCTTACTTTCGATGTGTTGAGCGATATCGGAAACACTGTGGCCCGGCGATTCGGACTGGTATTCACAGTGCCCGACGATCTGCGGCGGCTCTACTTGAAGCTCGGAGCGGACCTGGAAAGGTACAACGGTGATGATTCGTGGACTCTGCCAATGCCCGGCATCTTCATTGTTGACGAACACTCGCTTATACGGAGCTCGGAAGTCGACCCGGACTACACGGTACGGCCGGAACCGGAACACGTCATCAAGATACTCAAGACCATCAAGACGCACTAGTGTGCTGTCCCACAAGTAACTTACGTAACCGGCCATCTGAGCCTCTCCCGAAGTTTTCATCGAGCAAGGGAAGCCGGTTTTGTCATTGCGAGCGTAGCGAAGCAATCTCGCGTAGTTGCAGAATAAGGGCTGGAGATTGCTTCGTCGCGTCGCTCCTCGCAATGACACTGATTCGCGTCCAGACCAAGTCGGTGATTTGAAAGCTATTTGCGGGACACAACACTAGTCTACGACACAACAAGCCATTCCCGCGCAAGCCTCGCGGGAGGCACCATGGAAATGTCACCACAGGAGGCACACAGAACAAAGGAAATAGGCTGCTCAACAAACTTCAGAAGCCTCCGAGCCCCCGTGCTTGCAGTGCCTGGGAAAAGAGAGTATGCATTTGATTCACGCAGGTGCATGATGCGCCCGTCGTCCTTATTCAGGGACAAACGCCTCCTTGCCCACTCCGCACAGAGGACACAGCCAATCTTCCGGAAGATCGTCGAAGGCCGTACCTGGACGGATACCGTTGTCCGGGTCACCTTGAGAAGGATCGTACACGTAATTACACACTTCGCACACGTATTTCATGATTCCTCCAAAGTTTCACGTCTTCCGTTGAGTATACGGCGCGGCAGGCCGGGATGTCCATCAGTCGCTGGGCATTACTGTGCTCGTCTCGCAATGACAAATTCTGTCAGTCTCACCACCGGTAACTGAATACATAGTGACTGGCCTTGCGGTTTGCAGTGTATTCGTGTATTTGTGAGTAGAGTATTCAGATTCAGTTTGCACAATGTTAACAGTGAACTAGTCGAAAAGTCCATACCGGCCGCAAAGATCGGAGTGAACTGTTACCGGTCGTAATTGCGCCCCCACGTGCGGGGAAGTTCACGTCGTTTCAGACTCTCTTTTAAGGCTGCCTGATGTTCACGCATCGATGTAATGCAGATCGCGACACACGAAACAAACCTCTGGCGGGACTGGTGGGAGTCGACTCCGGAGCCGCGCAGTGGTTGACATGTGTCCTGTTTCTTATCGTGTCGTCGATTCTCTTTGCCTCACTGTTCGAATGGGAACGATATGCCATTATCGCTGCCCCGCGGGGGCGAGAACTCACACAGTGGGAAACAGGTCAGCTATTCTGGTTCATTAGCGCGAAGTCCCTTATCTGGTTTGTGCCGCTGCTGCCGGGACTGGCAATGCTGATTCTCTTGGGGCTTCGGCGTTCGGCCGTAATAGTCCTTAATGTAGCCTGGATACTGGTTTTTTATCTTATGGCCGTGGATTTGACCACAGTGAGCTTCATGGGTAATCACTGTTGGGACTACCTACCCTACTTGCAGGACATCATCAAACATCCGGAACAGAAGTTCTGGCAATGGGCAGGAGAAGCGCTTACCGTCCAGGCCCTGCTGATCCTCCTTATTTTCATTGTTTCCGGACCGGCGTGCTATCTGTCCGTTTCCTGGGTTACGCGGCACTGTGTCAAGAAGTATCCACGAATTTGTGCCAAGGAATCAGTCGTAGGGGTAACGACACTGTGCGCGTTGGCAGTGGTAGGCCTATTGCCCGTTCTGGCCACATTTCAGGATAGAAATCTCCTGGACAGGCTATACAGTGCGATGCCGCTGACCAGCAGCTTGAGAGAATCCCTGCAGAATAGAATGGAAGATCTGACGGCATGGCTGCAAGAACCTTCCGCAAACCTGATAACCGCAGGCCTGTGTGCGATTGCACCGCCGAAGCTGACACTCCTGGCACAACCGTACGCATCACTTGAGAACCCGCTTGAATACCGGACATACCCGCAGCGTGAGTTCACCCTGGAAGACGGCCTTTTTCAGGTCCGCAAGAAGCCGGGACTTTCGCTGATCAGTCGCTCCGGGGCGTTGGGGCAGTGGTTTCACGGCAATTTGAAGGTAAACGTGGCACGGACAGCTCTCGGTAGTGACGGCCATGCATGGAGTCAATGGCCTGACATGGACCCGTCGGCGGAGGAAACGTCCAGTGACGTGCGAGCCGTTCATATCGATCAGCAAGAGGAACTGGCAGCACTCGGGTATTTGAAGGAGGCTGCCGACCCCGGGCCGATGGACACGTCCGCTTTTGTGAAGAGAGACGGGCTTCCTAATGTGATCATGCTGATATTCGAGAGTTTCCGCGACTCTTCCTTATCTCCTGCATGTATGACGCAACTGGACTCCTGGGCAGAGCAGGGACTTCGTTTACAGCGGCACTATTCTGGTTCCAATTGCTCCCACCTCGGGTTGTTTTCTTTGTTTTACGGCCGGACAGCCCTCGGATTTCACAGAACATTGGACCGATCCGTCCCCGCACAGATGTTGGAATCCCTCCGGCGATCCGGATACCGCATCAGCTTCATTACCTCAGGAGAAATACAGGGATTTCGCCGGATTCAGCAGTTCATCAACGAAGATTCGTGTGACGACGTTATCATGGAAGGCCAGGAAGGCGTGAAGAGCATGAGCGATTGGCCGCAGTCGGATCGCCGAAAGCTGGCTTGTGCCCGTGATATAGTCAATCGAGGCGACAATCGGCCTCAATTCGTGTTCTTCTACTTATTATCTTCTCATTATCGGTACCCGTGCCCACCGGAATTCGAGACGTTCAAAGAATCTTCCAGCGTGTGGCAGTTTTTTAATCCGCGAGCCCAGATCAGGAACCATCTGGGCAGGTATGGAAATTCGCTGAAATTCCTCGAACACGAGGTGATGAACTTCATACGATCCATCGACCCCAAACGCAATGTCGTAATGATCACGGGAGACCATGGAGAATCCATGGGCGAGGACGGAGTGTTCATCCATGCGAGCCGCATGTCTGACGTGCAACTCCGCGTTCCCTTTGTCATGGTGGGGCCCGGAATCGAATCCCGTAAGATACGGACCGCTACGGTGCATACCGACATTCTGCCCACGTTGCTCCATGCTCTGGCTGGAAGAGCCGTTCCGATCAAGCATTGCCAAGGTAGAGATTTGATCGGCGATCCGGCCCCCCGGGACGAAATTGCCGTCACCAGGCCAAAGTGGCCCGAATGGGATGGACTCATGTACATAAGAGGGGACAGGCGCATGCTGTTCAAGGCGAATATCGCACCACGGGAACCCCTCCCTTCCATCGAATTTGCAGGCTTACTGGATCAATGGGGACAGTACGAAATAAAATTGGATCCAGGCACCCGTCGAGTTCTAACCTTGCATCCCTGAAGTATTCCACCGAATTCCGGATCATGTCGTCGCAAGTGATTGCGGAGTCCGTCAACGCGTCCGGGTCGCGTATCCCGGTGGGTGTTATACCGTCGAGCTTTCAAATACCTGAAATCGGCTGGACACTCTTTACAACGAGGGTCCCCCCAATCTTACTTTTTTGAAAGCGCATTCCTACTAAAAGTCCTTGAGGCGGGTTCGAGGAATTTTTTACGAGAAGAACTTCCCCATTTTACTTTCTTCAAAGCCAAATCAGGGCAGGTGCGCGCTGCCGACCTCAAGGGACGGGCGACAAAAACCCATCGGGGAAAACAGAGTTTCAACCGATTTGTCAGAGTTCTCGAAGGATTTCGTGAAGAGGGGCCTCTTGGCAAACAATACGGGCTTGAAATACCCGCGCTGGGCAGCCGGTTCTTGCAGTTCCTCCCGAACGATATGTACCGAGGTCGCTTGGGAGCTGGTCTGGCGGGGCCTCAGATGGCAGAGCCTGGTTGGTATATAAATTGCATATGTCAATCCGCGTTTGTAGTAATGTGAAAAAAAGTTTCTGGAGTTGAGCATGAATCAGGGAAGAATTATCAAAACCAGAGAAATTATGTCCGATGTGAATTCCCCGATGTCCAACGAAGATCTCATGCAAAAATATGGGGTGACGGACACCGAATTGATGAAGCTCCTGGACCAGGTGGCGCGGGCTTTAGCAGGCGGACTCATCTACGTTGAAATTCCCAGTGGAGAGTCTCGACTTCCCAATTGAGCTGGACCGCGAAAAACCACGGACCGCGGCAGAGCCTTTAGTGGCAATATGGCCTTTATAGCATAACGTGCTGTAATCATTGACACAGACTGTCGGCGCTGTTTCGATGTCATTTTCGAATGCGCCGGTTTTTTTTGAACAAACACAAAATCTTCTCGCCTGTTGCGGATACAATCCCTTCTTTGTAATCAATTTGCTCCAGATCCAATTACCGATTCACACCGTTCGCGATTTTCGCTGAAGCGAAGTAGTGTGCGTGACAAGCGGGAGCCTCTGAATGCTCACTCTGGAAGTGCTACATTGATCAGAAAATCAAGATCGAAGTGAGCCATCAAAGTGAACTTGCTGAAAAACAAGCTGAAAGCAAAGCGGGCGGAAAAGGCACGTGCGGTAATATGGTTACGAGTGCACTTGAATATGCGGACGAGCAAAAAAAGCCCATTGCGCGACTTGACTTGACATTCTGAAAACCCTCTGGTACGGTGCGCTTGCTCAAAATCGAAATGAACATGGAGATGGTGAAATCGCACTCCGGTCCCTTATCCGGAGCGGAGAGTCGTGTTTCGAACGCCGCGGAATGACCTTGTGGTATTGTGTCTTGATTGTTTTCCCTCTCTGTTGAGCCGGAGAGGTGAACACGCTTCATTCGGGTAAACCTGCTGTTCCTCCCTATTTGGGAAGCATTTCAGCTCTGATTGAAAGTTTCTCGTCGTCAACGGTGTTCATGAAGGTGGTTTAGGGGTGTTCCAGAACAAGGGGAGCGATGGGGAGAACCACGCCCTCACCAGGTGTACAGGTCTGCCTGCGCAACCTCATGGAGTTGCTGATCATGGTTCGGATTGCCCGCGCGTATGTGACAACAAAGACCGTTTTTTTTCTGATCGCATCAGTCTGCCTTATTGCTTTTCCACTTCCCGCACGGAGCGCCCAGGACGCGAAAGGGGCCGCCAGAGATCTTGTTGCGTATTAGGTTCAGGGATACGCTGTTGACGGTCCGTTTCAGGTCGTTTCCGTGACCAACCAACAAGTCGTCCTTGCTTCCGCGCCGGAAAACCTGGTGGTGAACAAGGATAACACAACGGCTTCGGTCAAGACTTTCCCTTATGGCGGCTCAGTCAAGAACGGCGACCAGGTGTACGTTCTCCGGAAGGGAACTGAAGTGATCTTTTTTGCCCTTCCGGCCGCCCAGTCTACGGACCATCCGGATTACTGAGCCGGCGGCAGAGAGGCAAGACTATGAAGCAGTTAACGATCTTCCTGGCAACGGTATGCCTGCTTGTCGCTGCATGGTGTCATGACGTGGAGAGTGCCTACAATTGTTGTTTTGCACCTCCGAGCGTGGCCGTCGGGACAAAGCCGAACGTTATGATAGCCTTGGATTACAGCGGGAGTATGCAATTTCCCGCGTACATTCCCGGAAATTTCGTCAAGTACGACGGATCTCATGTCGCCAATTGTGACAGCCGTGACGGACAGTCCGGATTCGAGCAGTACAAAACGTACGACCCGCTTATCACTTTTTCCGGTTACTTTGACAATGACACGTACTACACTTACAACAACGGCAATTCGAACAATCCTTATTTTGAACCCGCTGCGAATCCGCCTGTGACTCGGGTGCGATTCACCGGACGGAGCGAGCAGGCGTCTCAGGGTATATGGTTCACCGCAGCGGGGAACAACTTCCAACCGGGGGACATCGTAGCATTTTCCAATCTCAGCTCTCATACGGAGATGAATTCCTCGGCGGGCCGGGCCTTCAAAGTGGAGGAGGCTTCCGGAGACCGATTCAGGATCAACGGCTCGTGGAATGGAGTGCCGGACAATGATAGCGGCTCCGTTATAAAGAGGGTATCCGGAAACGTTGCCTCGGGCCTGAGCGGGAATGCTCTGAATCTGGTGACCACTTCCCGGATGGATGCTGCCCTGAAAACCTTGATCGGCGGTAAAGGGGACTGTGATGGAAGCGCGTGCTATCTGCGGCCTCAGGGGGCGAAGAGGTACATCCGGGAAAACAGCACGCTTCAGGCCGGTTTTTTTGTGCGGCCGGCAGCTGGGACAGATTCCACAGGTACGGGTTCGGCCGATTATTCGGCGAGAGACCTGTTGCTTACCATCCAAGGCTTGGTCAGGGGAAAGCTTGACGCCCATGATCCTGCATCGGTGGGTAGAACGACCGACAAGGTTTCCAACCGCAAGGCCGAAGTGTGGTACTTTATCCTCAAGGAGTCCAGATCCGTCACCATCAAGTTGGAAGCCGCTCAGTTTCAACCATATCTATATCTGTATCGGGGCCAACAGCCTACCCCGGGCGAGCCTTACCTGTTCTCGGCGGGCGACAGTACGCAAAGCAATTCTGCGGTCATCACCGCCCAACTGGATGCGGGAACCTACTGCCTGGAGGCCACTTCTGCTTCAGATTCCGCAGGCAAAGGCAACCAGGGTGACTATGGGGTACTGTCGGACGTTGACCTCCAATTTGACAAGAATACCTACCCTACTCACGATGGAGCAATTTCGACAATCGGGTCGCTCAACAGCGCTCGACTAAGGATAAAGGTCCCCGCAGCTCAGCGGTCCGGCATAGTCCAGGAATCGTTCAACAAGGTACGCTTCGGTTTCATGTACTTCAAGGGGGAACGTGATCAGGATCGCGGCAAAATTCTCATTGGGTGTGAAAACACTGACATGTCCAGGCTGATCAGCGCAATTCAAGGAACACCGGCCGGTTCGAGGTCAAGTGCTCCTGCCGGCGATTCAGGGGGCATGTATCCTTACGGTAATACGCCAACGGCTGCGGCAATATCCCAGGTGTACAAGTATTTCTCACAGAATTCATCGACGTTGAATGCGGATTTCATTGCAAGAGGCACGGCCAAGGACCCCTACTATGACGAGCACGGTTCTGTACCGTGCCGAAAAAGCTATCTGATGCTCTTGACGGACGGCCAATGGAACTCCGGCGCGGATCCGATGCAGGAAGTTGGGAAGCTCCGTTCGGGAATGTCGGGCAATGACGATCTGCGCACTGATTTGCCTCAGAATCAGAGCGTGAGAACCCTTGCCCTCTACACGTTCGACGAGGGCGTAGTCGGCAGGCGTGTCATGAAATGGATCGCGATGAACGGAGGATTCAACAAGGAATCCGATTGCGAATCCGGTTCAATGCCCTATCCACTCACGGACCCTGTGAACAGCGCCACGACCCCGTTTACCATAAAATCCTGCGCGTCGGGATCGCCAAATTATTGCTGCTCTCAATGGGCATCCAAACAGAAAGCTGCACCGGCATGGGACTCTGAAAGTTCCGGTTACCAGCTACCGGATTACTATTTTCAGCTCAACGATCGGAGCGCATTGGAAAGTGCTCTGACTGAAGCGCTCACCACGGCGGTTCAGCCCGGATCGTCGGGGACGGGCATAGCCACGGTTTCCCAGCCTTCGAAGGACGGGGACATGGTGGTGAGAGCTCTCTTTGAAGCCTACGACCCGAGAAATCCGCTCAAGTACGTGTGGCGGGGACACCTCGAGGTGTTCTGGCCTCTGGGAACGGAAGAAACGGCCGGCCTCGATCTTCCGTGCGCATCCCAAGAAGGCGGATGTTACGATTTCGATCTGAGACCGAACGAAACGGTGCTCTGTAAAGACTTCCCTTCCGGCCATTGCTGGGACGCTGCCACGAAGTTGATGGACAGGTTGGGATCCGGGACTTCCAACAGAGCTATTTTTTCGGGTTATGACGCAAATCGCGATGGCAAGGTGTCCACTCGGGAGACCATTTCTTTCGATGCCGACAATGCGGAGAAGCTCCGGCCTCTCCTGAAGCTCCCTGCAGGTCACGATACCCTTGCTGATGCCGTGAAACTCATACAGTGGGTGAGAGGCGAACCGGTCGAATCCTACAGGAAACGCGACGGATGGGTGTTGGGAGACATCGTGTATTCATCACCCGTGATCGTAGGTGCGCCGCCCTTGGGGGCAGTGTCAAGCCGTGATCCTGACGTCCGGCAGTTTTGGAATTACCGAAACGAGGTAGTAGATGACAGCTGCCGACAGGCGGATCTCGGATCAGGCTGCAAGCCCTATCACAAACGGAAGAAAATGATATACGTCGGAGCCAACGACGGGATGCTTCACGCATTTGTCATGTCCGTATGGGATCAGTCTTCCGGAACATGGCTCACCAAACCCGAAGAAAATCCCGAGATCGGGCAGGAGCTGTGGTCGTACATTCCGAGTAATCTTCTTTCCGAGCTAAAGGAGTTGGCGAGTCCGGCATATGGCGCCGGCGGATGCACCCACCGTTCGATGGTGGATCTTTCACCCCGGGCATGGGACGTTTATATTCAGGACCCCACCGATCCATTCAAGAGATCATGGAGAACCGTACTTATCGGAGGAGAACGGGGCGGCGGAGACACTTTTTTTGCCCTGGATGTGACCGATCCCGACAATCCCGTGCTGCTGTGGGAATATTCAGTCCTCAATGATCGAGTGGTGGTGGACATCGACTCCGGCAATTCCGTGAAGGCTCTGATGCCTTTCAAAGCAAATTACGCCGAGATGAAAAACCTGCCCTTCTCGTGGTCGACTCCCTATGTGGGACGAGTGAGACTACCCGTCGACAAGAAATTTTTTGTGGGCGATCCCAAAGACGATAAGCCTCAGGGCGAGTTTGCCTCTGCAGATCCGAAACGGCACGTGGCTTTTGTGGGCGGCAATCCCAGAATATTCAACCCAGGCGACTTTGTCATGGGCGGGAATCTCAAGAATGCTCTGTTTGATCCACACCTCTTAGCCATAGACGTGGAAACCGGTCAGAACCTTTTCAAGTACCTGTGGCCGTACATGGTTGCAAAGAACCGGGATCAGTTCCCCCTGGAGGTCAGCGGGGCAAACATCATTCCTCATGCCCTGTCGGACCCGCTCTGTCTAGATCTGACGGACGCTTCGAATGGTTCGACGAATCCCGACGGCTTTACGGACCATATGTACGTGGGTGATCTTACAGGTAATTTTTACGGCATCACCTTGAGGTCCGAGCATTCGGATGGTCCGTTTCTCAGCGTGGATATTTGGAAGACAAAGGAAATTCACAGGACAAATCAGTTCAGAGGCAGTCGTCAACCCATTACCGTGATGCCTGCAGCGAGCCTGAGTTCAGACCCCGGATTTCTACGGCTCATTTTTGGAACGGGCAAGTACGACGACATCAGTGACACTGGAGCCGACGACAGGTCGGACAAAGAAACGATGAGTCTGTATAACCTGAAAATTCCCATGGACCTGCGTCCTAATTCCGGGGAAATCCAGCAGGTCTTCGATTCCGGAGTTTCTTTTCAGATCGAATCCAAATGTCCCGGCTCGTCCTTGGGGACCGCATGCACGTGGACCAAGACGAGCGGCACGGGAGACTGCTGCGAATCAAAAGGATCTTGCGGGCAGACGTCCTGCTGGGGCTGCGTTTACGATTTCGGGCGGGGTACGGCAGTAGATCCCGCGACGAAGAAACAGGTCTCCCTTGAGGGGGAAAGGGTTACCGAAAAGGCGTTGATAGCTGGCGGGCTTGCCATAGTTTCCACATTTGTGCCTGCAGCGGACCCCGATGATCCGACCGGACGCTGCACCAATTCAGGTCAGGCTTATCTGTATGCTTTCGATTACGAATGCGAACACTTTCCCGCCGGATTTCATCCGTTCGTTTCCGCTGTGGGGTCTGTCCCCGCCGGTCCGGCGACAAGCCCATCGTCCGGTTCGGCTTCACCCTCCGGGGCCGCATCGTCGGGACCTGGCACGACCGGACCTGGATCGTCCGGTTCGGGCTCTCCCGGGAGCGATGGCGCAGCAGGTTCCGGCAGTCGCAAGAAACCCGGAAAAAGCACATCCGGTGTCGGAGATGAACAACTTCTCACAAACAAGGACGGCAAAACCGGAGACCAGGCGTTCGGTTCCCGAATCCCTCTGGGCCAAGGCGTGCCGTCCAGGCCCGTGGTGAATACCTCCGGTTCCAACGTGGGCACACAGGTCGGCGGGCATACGAAGAGGGTGGGTATCCAGGCGAAAACGCCCTCGCTGCAGTTGAAAGGATGGAAAATAAGGTGAAAGAACGCGGTTTCACTTTTCCGGAACTTCTCGTGGTCCTTTTCATCGGAGCCATCATTTTTATTCTCGGTTCATTCTGGATGGGTAGGCAGATTTCCGTGTACAAGTACAACAATGCTCTGGCAGCGTTCAAACTTTCCGTAAACTTGGGAAGGATTCGAGCGATGGGCCAGGCCGGTGGGGCTGCGACGACCATATTTCTGGATCGGATTGCCGTAAATGCCCATGCGTCCGGTCAGTCTCCAGCCAGTCAGCCGCCTGCGCGGACGATTGCGAAAAACGTGCAGCCCTCGAAAAAAACGCCTTCGGACCCCACGAAAGAGTCCAGTGTAACGTTCACCGTGAGAAGAGATCCTTGTAACGCTTCGGACGTACCGCATCACAAGCTCGACAGCAGCAAGCACTATTACGTGATACTCACAGGATGCAATCCTCAGGATATGCTTAGCGACTTTCCGTGGGAACTGAACGATCGTCTCTACGAGTGCGATGCGCCGGACCAGAGCAGCATCAGATGCAAGTTGGCCGGCCTGGACCCACAGTTGGAAACCGATCCCATGGCCCTATGTGAAAACGCAGTAGCGCGCGTTGCCACAGTTATACGGCTGTCGGGGTGGAGTACTGGGCAAGAGATTGACGCCACTACCAAGGAATGTATGGGGCCCGGGGAATACGTGAAAATCAAGGATAATGGCTATATCATTGATTTTCGATATAACAAGAACAATATGAAGGCCCTGTTTGCGGAGACGGACGAGACGGGTAAAAGGAAAGAAATTGATTGCGAGACCGAACCTTCGAACATTGTCTTCGATCATTCCGGCTCGACAAAGAACGCAACCACTTACGAGATCTGCTTCGAACAACCGAAGACCAGGAGCCGGGTCAGCATCAGGATCTCATCGTCTGGAGTTGTCCAATGAAAACCGCTCCTCATATAGCGGACGCGACGCCGGCCAACGACGGCGCCTTCGCTCTGGTGGAGGTCATGGTGGCCCTGCTGATTCTGGCGGTGGGCATGCTGGGTGCAGGACTCATGTTGAATGCGGCCATGGAAAACGATCGTTACAACAACCGAGTGCGATTTGCCCAAAAAGCCGCGCAGGCCAAGATAGAGGAAATCAGGTCTGGCGGAGCCGCCAAATACCCCAATCGTTCCGGGTCGGAACGATTGAGCGGAAACGGGGATTGGGGGAGTTCGGTGCCATCGGGTTGGGCTACCCGCGAATGGAGTGTGTCCGAGGATCCTGTCAGCCACACGGAAAAAATAGCGGTCACAGTTCGGTGGGGGAAACACGAATTCACTCAGGTGAGCTACTCAAAATGAAAAACAAGGGATTTACTGTCTTGGAAATGTTGGTCTCGCTGGGGATTTTCCTGTTCGTTTTGTCAGGAACGGTGGGCTTCTTCATCTTGCAGAGCCGCATGGCGGTTGATTCGAAGGCGCGCAAGATTGTCGGACAATCGGTCAATTCAACGCTGAAAATTATTGCGAACGACATATTACATGCAGGAGCTGGGATTGCGGATCCCTTATCCGCCACGTGCGGCCGCTTTCCTGAACTCAGCTTTCTCGTGCTAACGGAGAATGGCAGTCAGCAGCTTTATCTTAACTGGAGCGGCTTCCTCGATTATGACGTCATTCCAAATTATGGAGTGACACGGAACAGCGCGTTCAGGACCCCCGGTTATTATGAACTGAATGAAGATTTGTCGGAATTTGCCTTGAGATGGGTGCCCGACTTCGTAAAACCTGAGAAAGACATTGGAGGTATTATTGCGCGTACGAAACAGGCGGTTGGAGTCTCCGTTTCCGGCGAAAAATGCAGTATAGCCTCGACTGAAATCGGGGATGGAACTCAAAGGCTCAATTTCACTATTCTGGACAGTCAAACGGGAAGAGCGAAAAAGATTACCGGCCAGGTAGCTCCCGCAATTGTGTACAAGTGGGTCAAAAACAACACTGACCCTGACGACAAGGCCGGCCAGATCTACAGGAACTCGGTTTCCATATTGGGCGGCAAACCCGGGCAATCAGGAAGGGTTGGCGGCAACCAATTCCAAGTTACCGACTTTTACGTGCAGTGCAAGTTTTACGATGCCGGAAAAGAGACCACCAAATGGAGCGCCAAAGATGGTACGACCGCAGCCTTTGACCTAAAGAATCTTAAGCTGGTGCGCGTCACCATCGAGTACACCTGGAAGGTACCCCACCTGGGAAGGAACTGGTCGGCAAACACGATTGACGTGGTACCCAGAGGGCTTGTGAAAATAGGAGGCTAAGCATGCGTAACGAATCCGGAAGTGCTCTCGTAATGGTATTGGGGGTTCTGGCTATTGTTAGTCTTATAGGAGTGGGGCTGTTGCAGCAGAGTCGATCGGATACCCGTTTCACCAGGGCCATGGCGAGTTCCCAACATGCATTCGGCCTCGCGGACGGCGGAATCGCCGTCGCACTTCAGAATCTGCATTCGTGGTCCGACCGCCTTTTGGACCAAGGCTGGTCGGGTAAAATCATTCTCAAGAAATTAGCCCAAGAACCGATCAACACATCAACCGGCACTTATGAGGCCTCGGGTTTTTTCAAGGCGTACGACAAGACTCATAGTCACGGTTGGGATGCGGGCGCGTTTCATAACGAATTTTGGCTGGTCGAAGGGAGAGGAGACAGTGCCCAGGTCATCACCATCATAGATGCCGCCGTAGTGAAGATAAACAGGTCAAGTTATGGTGATTATTAAACAACTCCACGGCCATCGTCCGGACGAAACCCGTATCCGATCTGATGTTCCGCAGCCAGGACTTGCGTGCCACTAACCGCGCTCTTGACCCAAGGCAGTAATCATTCAGTTACTCGGGGGAAGTGCCTAACCTCTGTCGTTGCGAGGAGTGAAACGACGAAGCAATCTCGATATTTAAAAGCCGAGATTGCTTCGCTGCGCTCGCAATGACAGCCTTTTCCCGTCCGTAACTGAGGCGTTACCCCAGGCATCAAAAAGACCTTTCTTGAGACAAATACGCCGGGGGGCGCTGCACGTTCAAGATCAGGTGATGCGTTTCCGCCCTGAAAAAGGGCGTTACGCGCCGCCTCGCGGCGAAAAAACGCTTTCACGAAGATACATTTCGTCGCTTGACAAATTGATGGTTGATAGTAAATAATAATGACAATTACTGTATTCATAGAAAGCATGGTGTGACCCTTTCAATTGCATAGAGGATGTTTGAAAGCCAATTAGACAATTCGATGGGGCGATTGTATGGAAACCAAGTGAATCCGGATGAAGTGACGCGTTTATCGTAATTAGTGTTAGTCCCAGACTTTCCCCTATTGAATTCCCAGTTAATTGATCGAGTTGGGGGTACGAGGTTGAATCTTACATTACTAGTACGAAACAGTATTGCAAAAAGAGGTTCTAAATTAATAATTGCTCTCTTCGGCCTGTTTGTGCTTTTGCCGGTTTATGGGCATTTCAGCGGCCAGATCCATCATGTTGACGGCTTAGTTCATGGGGGCCGACCCGGACCTGCATTGCCGTGGGGGGAAGCACCCGGCTCAACGGTTGCCATGTTTGTCGCGATCGGCCTGTTCATGATCTTTCTTTCCCGGACTTCTCACGCAAGAGACAGAATATCTCCGGTGTGTCAAGCTGTTATTGGGAATGTCGGTCGTATCGAAGGCAACGAGATACGCTCTCAAAGCGAAAACGTTTTCGACGGCGTTTCGGATCGGAGGAAAACGATGTGCCCCCTTCCGAAGGTCTTGCCCGAGAACGATACCGTGCGCGCGGATGCAAATGAGGTGTCTTCGGAAAATTCCGCTTCCAAACAAACCGTACCCGTAGCGACCGACACCAAAGGATCCCGAAAAGGTAAAATCGTTTCTTTGAAAAAAGAAAAACCCTTGCCCGTCAGCGGAATTGGAAACGCGGCAACGACAGGGTCCCGCGACAGTTCACAGGCTGAGATAAGTCCAGTCCGCCTGAACGATTTACTCCGCACGATGGCCGGCGTTATTTACACCTGCCGGTTTGGGGGCAATCACGCCGTCACGTACATGAGCGACAACGTCAAAATCATTCTGGGCCACGATCCGCAGCAATTTCTTGGAAGACCCAAGTTTCGCATGGACAAGATACATCCGGAAGACATTGCTCGAATTCGGGCAGGCATCTCGCTTATGGCAGAGGCGGGGTACTACAATTACGAATACCGCTTCTTGCACAAGGACGGTTCTTACAGATGGATACGAGACGAATTGCGGCTCATTTGCGATGAAGAGGGAGACCCCTGCGAAATTGTAGGCTGTTTGTTCGATGTCTCAGATCAGAAGCGCACCGAAAACGATTTGCGGGAGGTCCTGAAAAGCCTGAAGAAATTGGAGTCCATTGTGAACAAGAGTCCTGCTGTTGTGTTCCTGTGGCGCAATGCGGAGGGACTTCCTGTGGACTACGTGTCCGATAATGTCCAGCAGTTCGGTTACACATCCGACGACTTTTTCAAAACCAAGCTTTCTTTTGCGGACCTCATTCACCCCGATGACGCGAAACGAGTATTTACGGAAATTTCCGGATGCTCGCCCGAGAACCAGATGGAGTGTTGCGAGACGTACAGAATACTCAACAAATCCGGGGAGGAGCACTGGGTAAAAGGATTGCATTGCGCACGGTGCGACGCGAGCGGGTCTGTGTCTCACTATGAGGGGATTATTCTGGACGTCACCGAACAAACTCGAGCGGAGGCTCAACTGAAAAACGCGGAATCGAGATTCAAGACCCTTGTGGAGCAGGTTCCCGCAATCACCTACATCATGAAAGCGCGAGATTTTTCCACCATCTATCTCAGTCCGCAAGTAGAACGAATGCTCGGGGTCTCCCAATCGGAATGGCAATCCGATCCGTCAGTCTGGATGAGCCGGCTGCATCCCGACGACCGACAGAAAGTTCTCGACGACATGCGTGCTGCAGTTGAACAGGGATCCGCATCCGTTTCGGAATATCGGATGGTTAAGAGTACCGACGAGGTGGTGTGGTTTCGCAATGCGTCGAAACCCGTTTTCTCGGATGATTGCAGCGAACCCCTTCTCCAGGGGGTGATGTTGGACGTGAGCGACCATAAACGCGCTGAAGAGCAAATCCAAAACTTGAACAAGAGACTTGAGCAACGTGTTCGGGAAAGAACCGCAGAACTCGAAGTTCTCAACAACGCTATGAAAATGCAGATTGAGGTGCGCAAAGAAACGGACAAACGAATCCGCAATCTCAATGAAAAACTGGGCGATCGGGCCAGGGCTCTGGAAGAAGTCAATAAGGAATTGAAGGCGTTCAGCTATTCCGTTTCCCACGATCTGAGGGCGCCGGCGAGGATGATCATGGGCTTTGCACGCGCCCTGAAGGAGGACTACGAGGGTAAACTGGATACGGACGGGGAATACTATCTGAACTGTCTGGAATCTTCTGCCCAACGTTTGGAACAGCTGATCGACGACATGCTCAAATTATCGAAAGTAACCACTGCGGAACTGAATATCGTGGGTGTCGATTTGTCGGATTTGGCAGAATCGATCATGAACCAGCTTCGGTTTGCCCACCCGAATCGCGTGGTGGAATTCATTTTTGAACCAAACCTCACGGCGCGAGGGGATGCAAATCTCATCAGGCTGGCACTGGAGAACCTCCTGCAAAATGCCGTTAAATTCACCGGAAAACGGGCTGCAGCCAGGATAGAATTCGGCAGGACCAACAACCGTGATGAGCCGGTCTATTTCGTCCGCGACAACGGAGCCGGCTTTGACATGGAATATTCCCAAAAGCTCTTCGGCGTTTTTCAAAGGCTTCATGCTGGAGAAGACTTCGAAGGCACGGGCATCGGCTTGGCGACCGTGAGACGCATAATAAACCGCCATGGGGGGCGAATATGGGCCGAAGGGGTAGTCGATCAGGGCGCAACGTTCTATTTCACCTTACCGGCACATATGCGGCCGACCAGAATTAAATAGTCGTCGCCACGCAATTGAGGGGGTTGTTTCGTGAAATCGCAATTAAGATTACTGTTTGTAGAAGATTCTGGGGAGGACGCAGCTCTCATCGTTCGTGAACTCAGACGCGGAGGGTATAATCCCACGTTCGAGCGCGTGGAAACACGGGACGCGATGAGTACTGCTCTTGACATTCAGCACTGGGATGCGGTCATCGCGGATTACTCGATGCCTCAATTCAGCGGAATGGGTGCACTGAAAGTTCTTCGGGAAAAGAAACTGGACATTCCGTTTATCATTGTTTCGGGCGCGATAGGCGAAGATACGGCTGTATCAATCATGAAAGCGGGTGCCAGCGACTTTGTGATGAAAAGTAATCTCACGCGTCTTTCTGCAGCGCTGGAGCGAGAACTGAAAGAATCGGAAATGCGATCGGCTCGCAAAAAAGCGGAAGAAGATCTGTACCAGAGCGAAGAACGATTCCGAGCGATCTTCCATAGTGCTCTGGATTGCATCTTTCTCAAAGACAGGTCCCTGAAATATCTCGACGTGAATCCTGCGATGAAAAATCTCTTGGGAATTTCCCGTTCCCAGTTAATCGGGAGAACGGACGAAGAGATTTTCCCCGGGGAAGAATGGTCGTACTTCAAGGACGTCGACCGCAGAGTTCTGGCGGGTGAGCCCATAGAAGGCGAATACACGAGGCTCATACGGGGAGGCCGGATGATTTTTCACGAAGTGAGGGTGCCTCTGCGAAACGACCAGGGCCAGATCTTCGGAATGTGCGGCACTATGCGGGATGTGACCGAACGGAGGCGTCACGATTATAGACCCCGGGTACATGTCGAACCCTACCCTTCCGAGGCAATGCGCTCGGTTCTCGCCAGCGTTCGCACGGCGGCAGACAGACAGAGCACGATCCTTATTCTTGGCGAAAGCGGCAGCGGGAAGGATTATCTGGCCAGGTATATTCACAGCCATTCCCGGTGCTCCAATGGCCCGTTCTTCTCCATAAACTGCGCAGCGGTGACCCACGATTTAGCGGAATCGGAGCTCTTCGGGCACGAACGCGGTGCGTTTACCGGAGCTCACGCCCGAAAACGGGGGCTCTTGGAACTGGCAGAGGGAGGAACGCTTCTTCTCAACGAAATCGGAGAATTGTCGCTTGCGCTTCAGGCGAAGCTCCTCACTTTCTTGGACACACGACAATTTACGCGGGTAGGGGGAGAAAAGAACATTCAGGTGAACGCCAGACTCATCGCGGCCACAAACAAGGATTTGGAAAACGAAGTGGAGGAAGGAAAATTCCGACGCGACCTCTTTTATCGGCTCAATGTGGTGTCAATTACTATGCCTCCGTTGCGTCGCCGAAGAGAAGACGT
The DNA here is from genome assembly GCA_035319325.1 of Desulfomonilaceae bacterium. Taxonomy (GTDB): domain Bacteria; phylum Desulfobacterota; class Desulfomonilia; order Desulfomonilales; family Desulfomonilaceae; genus DATHCX01. The sequence goes on along the minus strand of DATHCX010000034.1, from coordinate 10,533 downwards.
ACCCGTGCTCGCAAAGGAAATCATGGACAAGCTTCGAAAGGAGATGCAACTACCTTCGGTGCCCGAAATCGACGGCTTGGCGATGAATGCCCTGATAAACTATGGATGGCCGGGAAACGTTCGGGAACTGCGAAACGTATTGGAACGGGCCATAATCGTCTCAGGGTCCAATCTCATCACCGCTGCAAATCTCGCTCTCAGGGATAACAGCCCTTCCTGGTCGTTTAACCTTACATTTCCGGCAGATCGTTCTTTGAACGATGTCACCCGAGAACTCAAAGCATCACTTGTGAACGAGGCACTGCGACGCTGTAGCGGCCACAGGGAAGATGCCGCCCGCCTGCTGGGCATTTCTCGACATTCACTGAAGCACTATATCAAGTCATTGGGTCTGCTCGATGAGGACTCGTCCTTTGTTCCCGAGTCCCGCCCGACGGAGGGCCGCATTGAAGCATGACACTCGTTCGAGGTAATCCCAGCCTGTGTCATCGGCGCTGTCCGCTTTTTTCCGGACCGAGATTCTTCACGTACAGGCAACGCCCGATGTGGGAAGGCGTCACGTAGGTTTTTACCATAGAGCAACCCATCTTTTCGTGAAGGCTTCTCACGCTGGCGTTGTCCTCGTTGGTAATGAGGTAAACTTTGTCGGCTCCCCTTGATTTGACCTCTTCATAGAATTGTGTCGCCAGCCGACTGCCGACCCGCCGGCGCTGAAAATCAGGCGAGACGTTCAACTGAGTGAAATACGCCATGTTTTTTTCGTCGGGGAGAACCCCGGATTGATGCTTGTATCTTTCAGCAAGCCCCACACCCAGGTTTCTGCCGTTCAAGCGAGCCGAAATGAAGCTCCCTACATAATAATGAGCAAGATGCAAACCCATGGTTCGATAGAAAGACCGGACCTTGACACAACCCAGGGCGACCCCGGCGATGTTGGCGGATAACTCGTCTCTGGCAATGAATGAAACCGCTCTGGGATCCTTTATGAATCGCTTATACATTCCAGTCAAGAATCTGCGCCCCAGACTGGTCAAGTATGCCTCGGGATTCGTTTTTATGTGAAGCTCAACCATCAAGCTCAAATCCTCGATGCGAGGCACCGTAATTTTGATGCCATTGCTTCTGTTTTCAGAAGAATTCATCCGTATATCCTCCGCGCAACGGAACAGCCATCAATTTTCTCGACTGGTACATGGAGACGATTGTTAGTTTACCTTTTCACGTCTGAACCGCAAGGACGGAGAGGAATCTGCCGAGCGCATTCTGGTCTCGTCTTGCCATTCGCACATAATGGGTTCCCCTTCTCGCGGAGCACGTCCCAATTTCACCGTGATGCACCCCCCATACTCAAGTTCAGTGGCCTGTCGGTCCGAAATGCGATTTATTTTGCCTGCATGTAATATTGATGGGACCTGAAATAGATCTCGCCAATTCTTGATGAGACGTCCACCCCGTTATAGACTATCCCCAGGATTTTTTGTTCGCTGAAAGAAAGCTTGTCCATAGTCATCCGGACGCTGTCGAGGGAAGCTATGCCCTGCCTGAGGACCAAAATGATTCCGCTCACTTTTTCAGAAAGGATTCGAGCATCGGAAAACCCTAAAACAGGGGGGGAATCTATGAGCACAAAATCAAAGGAATTTTCAAATTGGGCAATCAACCGATCCAGTTGTTCCGACTCGAGTATCTCTGTCGGGTTCTGCGGCACCGGTCCGGCCGTCACGTAATACAACCCTGAAATCGGAGACTCATTGACAATGCTGTAGAGGTTGCGGCAGGGCCCGGCCAGGAGGCTGGTCAACCCCGGAGTCCTCGGGGATTTGCCGAAAATTTTCCCGATTCGAGGCGTTCGGAAATCCATGTCCGCGATTAACACTTTTTTCCCGTGAGAGCGCAGTACTGAAGCCATGGACAGCATGAAAAAGGTTTTTCCTTCTCCCGGAGAAGGACTGGTCGCCATCATGACTTTCAGCATTCCCTTGTTATAAGAAGAGACCAACGACGTTTTTATATCGTGCATTGCGTCCGAGACGGGGGAAATGGGACGATTGTGAGGCAAGAATTCGATGGCTCGTCCGATTCCGTTGGTGCCTTGAAATGCCCACGAACCTGAAATTTTAGGAATTATTCCCAAATACGGAAGATCCAGTTTTGCTATTTCCTGAATGTCACGGGTGTTGTTGTCCAAATTCTCTCTGACCAGAGCGGCAACTATCCCTAGTATCAAACCCAACACCGCCCCGATCACGAGGTTCAGGGACACTTTCGGCTTGTATTTTTTCAAAGGCAGTGAGGGCGGATCGATTACGAGAATATTGTTTCCGATCGTCTGCACACTCAGTTCGGTCTCTTTGGCTTTTTTCAGGATTATTTTGAAGATGTCTTCGCTCATTTCCGCTTCTTTTTTCAGGATAGCGAGTTGTACACCCAAAGAATTATTTTCAAGAGCCTCCTTCTTGGTCTTTTCAACGCTTTCCTGGTACAGTTCTTCTTGTCTCTTGGCTGCACCGAGGGTTGACGACACTATACTGTTTCGTTCGCTCTGCAGTTTTGACTGTATATAATCCAGCTGGTTCTTGAGGGTAATCATTTGCGGAGATCGCTCACTGTAAATCTCCCTTTTACGGGCATATTCGGATTCCAGCTCCCACAATTTGCTCTGCAACGATTGCATGTCCGGCGATTTTGCTTCAGGGGGCAACAGGAGAGTCGTTTTGTCCCGATCCAGCTGAGAGGATTCGAGGAGAATCCGGTTTTCTTTCGCTCTGACCAGACCGTCTGCCGCCTTACTGAACACTCGCAGCGGTTGGGAATGCTCCTCCTTCAGGGAAACGAGACCGTGCTTTCCCGCGAATTCCACCATATTGGCCAGGGATTTTTCAAATCGTGCCTCCGCTTTGCCCAATTCTTCTCCCAGCCACGATGCGGCTACTCTCTTGGCCTGCTTCTTCTTTTCCAGATTCCGCTCAAGGTAATTATCTATATAGTGCTGCAACATTTGTTGGGCGAGCTGACCGTCCGTGGCCTCGATAGATATCGTCAGCAATCTCTCGTCGGGTTCCCGTTTGATAAAAACTCGATCCATAATGTCTTTTACGACGCGATCCCTTCTTGTCATATCGTCAACGGTCTGACCCAAGACGGAATGCACAGCGGCATAAAAACCGCCCAGGATGCCTTTGCGATCATCGAATTCATCAGATTCGAGAAGATTCATCTTGTCGACCAGGAGTTCCACCAGTGTCCTGCTTCTGAGCACCCCCACTTGGGTGGGAAATGTCTCGCGATCCTCGGTCGGGTTTGGCGTGGCTTCACCGGAGATGTTTTGCGCGGCTTCTTTTTCGATTTCGAGAGTTGCCACGGAACGATATGTAGGGGCTACGAGCACTGTATATAGAACGACCGCAAGAAAAGTCGTTACGAATACAACGGCTATGGTCCCCTTTCTCCTGAAGATCGCGCTCAGATAATCCCTCAAATTCTGCTCGAACGTTTCGTCGGAATACCCGTGATTTTGCCTCCGATACCGCACCGGAACAAGAGTTCCACCTGATGCCGATCTATTGGATCTCTCAGTAATTTCAATTGAATCACCGGAGTTTTGGTTGTACGGATTCATAGCAATTGACTCCACTGTCTTCTTCTGCCGGTTATGGATTTCCGGTTCCGGGTTCTTGGTTCAGATAGGTGAATAGCAATCCGTGGACATAGCCGAGAAATTCCGACTGTCCCCGAAATTTTTCGGAAGTGACAGCGAGCGCACGCGCCAGACCCGCATCAAAAATTCCTTTTAGGCAGGGATGGATTTCCACACGCTCTCTGGCCCGAACGGTGAGGAATCCCATGCTTCGCTTGAATCTGTTCAGCGTGTCCTTGTCCCCTTTGATGGAACGCACTCCATAGGAGACATGGTTGACATTCGGTCGTCGAATGGCTTCGCACGTGAACACGAACGTCAAAGCATTTACCGGACAATACTGCAAGAGGTCCGTGCGACTGAAAAGCATGTGGACATGCGCCAACGCACCATAATTGATCGAAACAAGGTAGGACGCCAGTTCTCGCCGGTAAAATGCCCCCCAGGCTTCTATGCAGGGGCATGCACCCGCGTTGGAGAAAAAATCCTCCCAGTAGCGCATGATCTTGCCTGTGCAACGTCGTTCCTGGCGTGTCAAAGTATCTGCAATGAGAGGCATCCCCGTTTTCAAGAGCGTCTCGAAAGAAACGGGCGAAACTTCGCAATGGTCCAGCCCTCGGCGGGTCTGAGAGCGATGTTTTACGTTCTTCATCCCGTATTCCTTGTCGCTCACCATCATGATGTAACTGGGGAAACCCACCTCACCTTCCTCCGACAGATATCGCAGAATAAGAGCCCCCTTTTTCCAGAGGTGTTGCAACCGGTCCGGGGTCATGACTAGGGGATTATGATACGGAAACGGGAAGTAGACTCGCGGCCAAACTTCATACCAGATCCGATTGCCTTCTGTGAATGCACCGGTGTGAGTTGCTTGAAAGAAGCTCATCAACGACAAGCCATCCTTTTCAGTGAATGCGGTAATCGGTGCTTCAAAATTCGACAAAATGTGCTCCAATATTATCCTCCTTTCACCGCACTGATAACAACTCCAGGAGATAATCGCGTTTCTTCGGAATTCACGAACGTCGCAATTTTGGCTGCCCCATACGCCAGCCGGCCGCACCAGGAAAGTTCGCCGTGTTCGGAAGCCAGGGCTCGTGGCAGAATGGAAATTCCCTCGAATCCGGATCTCCGGACAGCCCCCTCGTACGCAGCAACACTCGTTACGTGAAAATGATCGTAACAACAGGATTCAATGGCCTTTCTTCTGAGTCCCGGGATTCGTAATAAGAATTTCAGCCACTCAAATTTGTTGCTGACTCGTAAAATAAGAACGCCTTTGGGTTCCAATACATCGAACGCCTCTTGGAAGGTTTCAAGAGGATCCGGCACGTAACAGATCACATCATTCATCACGATGGCTGAAAATCTCACCCCGAAGTGACGAGCCAGAGAAATGTGAAAACCCTGTTCCACGTGAACACCATTATTCCGGAGATGATCAACGGCCAGAGGATTCGCATCAATTCCATATCCCGTTATTCCCGCTTCCGAGGCTTTCTTCAGAAAAGAACCGAACGAACAGCCATAGTCGAGAACAGTTTCTGCAGCAGGCTTGGCATCCAAAATGGCATTCAATATCCATGAATGGAGCTCTTCTTTTTGTCGGGCGTAGTATTCCGCTTTTTCGGGAATTCCATAATCCATGGTCCGTAAGTGCTTCACATAGGTGTCTTCATCCGGTATTTCCGATACGTAGTACGTGCCACATTTCGCGCACAACAGCCAATTCATGCGAATTTCTTCAGTCTTCGATATTGAAGAGTGTGACCAAAAGATCGGACGGGAATCGGCACAAGCATGGCACAGAGGGCATTTCTTACCGGGGTCTGCAGCTGCACTCCCGCTCCTCTCCGATTTCCCGGAAACAGGGATTGAGGAGGTCCCGGCACCGCGAAGGAAGAGCCCTGATTTTTCCGCCCTCACAACGGTACTCGTCCCCGACCGCGTCGCAAAACGGTTGTGATCCGAAGAATCGACAGCTTTTCGTTCAAGTAAGCCCGCGTAAACAGTTGCTATTCTGTGCACCAGCTTGTTGTCATCGAATTCTGCCAGAGCTTTGGCCCGACTCTTCATCGAAGCCTTTGCTCGCATGTCCGGATTCAGCACGAACCTGTCGATTGCTTCCGCTAATGTTTCCGAATCGCCGATCGGTACGCGAAGCCCGTTTTGGCCCTCGTCCACTGCTTCGCGGCAACCCCGGGAATCAGTGGTGACAATAGGTTTTCCCATTGCGCACGCTTCCACGAGAACTCTCGGGAATCCTTCGCGATGGCTGGGCAGTACGACGATATCCGATGCTGCAAACGCTGTTCGCATGTCGGGCTCGAAGCCCGCGACGTGTACGTGATCAGGAATCATTTCGGGATGAACGGAATCACTCTTGGAATCGTCAGTGGGGCCGATAAGCACGAATTTGCACTTTCGGCCTCTGTCTTTCAGGATTTGCCCGGCACGTACGAATTCCACACATCCCTTTTCCCTGACCAGCCGTCCTGCCATGACGACCGCCACTGTGGCGCGATCACAGCCCCAGCGTTGCCGCATGGCCGAGATGTCTGCCTCCGATACGTGCACAGATTGAAAAAAGTTCAGATCCGTGGCGTTCCCGAGGTACGAAACCTGTGAGTTCAAGCCGAGAACATTCATCTTGCGGAGTAGTGGAATGTCGTCCTGATTGACGGACATGACCCAATCTCCGAATTGCGAACTGAAAGCTTCAGCGCACAAGAGCACGGCTTTTCGGACGAATGGCGTGCGATCCGTGAATATCAATCCGAAGCTTGTATGAGTTACAATGGGGACTCCCGCCAAGCCTGCCGCGATCCGAGCTACGACACCCGGCTTGGGACCGTACGTGTTGACTATGTCGAACGTATTTTCGCGGAAAACCTTTATGAATCCTAGAAGCGCCCGGGCATCAGATACGGGATCCATGTTGCGATTGAGGTGCGAGACTTCTATGTAGTCGTACACATTTCCGTTGGCCCTTCTATTCTTGCTATAGGGCGAATCTGCATCGGTACTGATACCGGTGTTGTGAAAGCCGTAGGTCTGCAGCAACCTCAATCTTCGATTCAAATGGTGATCCAACCCAAACCGGACAGTGACGACATGCGCAACTTTCACCTGCCGTCCTAAGCGATCCTGAATTCCTGACAGTCGTGCCCTGAGCCGCGTATCCTCAACATGAAAACCCCTGTCCTCTCCTGTGCTGCTACTCATGGTTCCCGGCCTTACGTGTTTCATGTGTTGCACCGGTTTTCGTCCGGCACACTTTATAAAAATTTTCCAGCAATCTGAGATTGCGCCGGGCATCATATTTCTGAATCACGTAATCCCTGCCCGCGGCACCCAGTTTGCTCCTCAGTTCAGGATTACTGAGCATCACGACGATATTCTCCGCAGCCTTTTCGACGGAGTCGTGCGGACAAAGATACTTGTGGTACTGTGGGGCCAGAGCTTCCCGGTGTGAAGGTATATCCGACGCCACTATGCCCAGTTCCGCGGCTTGACCTTCAAGCAACACGGCGGGCAGGGCCTCCAATTCGGACATCAGAACCAGGACTGACGCCGAGTTGAGCAGCCGTGGCACATCCTCACTGACACCGACGAAATCAACGGAACCGGAAATGCCCAGCTCGGACGCGAGCCTGCGACAGGAATCCTCATGGGGCCCCTTGCCGACAAACATGAGCCTTGCCTGAGGAACTGTCCTGAGCACCAGGCGAAAAATGCGCAGAACCAGGTCCTGGCGCTTGTTGGGATAATGAGGCCCACCCAAGAACGAACCCACACACATCACCGTCGGAATTCCATTTCGGTTCGTTCCGGACCGATCGGGCGTGAATCGCGCCGTGTCTATTCCGAGAGAAAAAATTTTGAACCGGTCGGGATAGAGTTGCCAGTCTTTCCAGCGAGCCTCCATCGCTGCGCGGGATACGGCCAGAATGTGCGTGGCCTCGTGCAACAACCATGTTCTGCCCCACGCGACAAGGATCTGTCTCCCCAGCTTCTTCCCCAGTGTTGTCGCCACCCGGTGGCCTTCCGCTTTCAGAGAATGTATTTGCGCAATGCGTACAGGCACTCCGGATCGCCGGGCCCCGTGCAAAATCGGCCCGCTCCAGATGTCGAAATTGGAATGGACTACGTCATAGTTACCACCGGAAATAAGGCGGGAAAATCGCTGCGCGAAATCGTGAAAATTTGTCGATCTCGGACAACGCAGAACAGACGATCCGGTTGTGTCCACTGATCCTTCGTCTCCGTCTGAAGGCATGATGTGGCAAACATCAATGCGTAACTCCCTCCTGTCGAAGGTCTTCAGCATGTGTAACACTTGCGTTTCGATCCCGCCCAGACTGAAATTTCCGATAACATTCAGGACGCGAATCATGTGAATCTCATTTCCGCTCTGTGTGCCCGTACGCAATGCGGGATCGTTCCATCAATAGGCCGGTGCATCGCCTGCATGAGCACTCGGTGTATGTTGATCGTCAATTGCCTGATCACCAAGGCGATAGCCCTGACATTCGGACCAGGTCTGCAATGAGACTCCGGTTTGCCGGACTGGTGTCGTTCGTTCGGGTACGCCCGGCCACGTAAAATGACTCCCGTAAGAGCCGCGGGTTTATCCGTGGTTTGGTTAAAGGGCGGCCAGCCGTGAACGGATACCGTTGTTTTGAAGAAACCAATCCAGGGTTTCGTGGAGCCCCTTGAAAAGGGAGGTTTGCGGCGTCCATCCGAGACGGAACCTGGCCTTGGTTATGTCGAGGAAGCTCCTTTTGACATCTCCTTTTCGCTCGGAGTCATGGACTATTCCTATCCCGTCTATCCCTCTGTCCGCGAGTATCCCGACAAGAGTCTGTGCGAGATCGTTCAAGGTAGTTTCAGTGTTGGTGGCCACCTGAAAAACTTCTCCTCCTATTCCGTCGACGCTTGCCGCAAGTTGAATCGCACGGACAAGATCGTGTACATAGATGAAATCCCGAGTCTGAAGTCCATTGCCGAAAATGTGGAGAGTGTCTCCGTTCAGGGCGCTTCGTATAAAGCTCGCCACCACGCTGCTCTTGTGGCTGGAAGCAGGACCAAACACATTACTGAACCTCAACGCAACCGTTTCGATCCCGAACGTGTGATAATAAACCGAGCAGTACGCTTCTCCTGCGAGCTTGCTTGCCCCGTACGGAGAAATCGGTCGCGGAGCCAGATCTTCGTGAACAGGTGGCTCACAATTTCCAATGGGTGCGGCACTGGAAGCGAAAACGAAGCGTTTGATCCCGTTGTGACGGGCTGCCTCCAGGTAGTTGAGTGTCCCTAAAATATTGACGTGGCAATCCTTGCGAGGATTTTCCACGGATGCAGGCACAACGGTTTCTGCCGCGAGATGCACGATTGCGTCGACGCCGGCCGATGCTTGGAGCGCAAGCTGCTCATCCACGATATCGCCTTCGATCAGTTGAACCGTTGGCCTTCCCGGCTCTTGAAGTGCAACGATTCTTTCATGCGGTGTTGACTGCAAAGGGCAGATGCGGGCTAGATCCTCCCGAGTGCCGACGGAAAAATTATCGACCACACGTATGGCAGTCTCTCCGGAATCGAGTAGTTCCCGGATAAGGTTTCTCCCGATGAAACCGCATCCACCAGTAATTAACCACCTCATTGCAGTCCTCCGTCACTCATCAATTGGATACGAATGTGTCGTGTTTTCGCCTGATGTACTAATTCGGCCCTTTACCGGGTGAGGCGCAATTTTTGCCCATAAGACCCGGAAAGGCCGGGCAATCTCATACTCTTATCTTCCGTTACTCCCAAACCAATGTGCTCTTGCAAGAAACTTCGGCTTGTATCGGAAGCAATCCATGACCGTAAGTTCTTCTGTACGATTCCAGGTGTGCACACCCCAAAGACCCTTCAGCAAACGTGGTCGCAGTTTGATGCACTCAGTTTCCCGAAATTCATCCTGTGTCAATTTTTCAATTTTGTTGAGAGTAATTGCGTAACCGTAGCGAACGGAACAGTCCTGGGCCGGTCTGTATAGCTCACCGTCCATCTTGAAGAGCCTTCCTGCAGGACGTGCACTCGCAACGTCCGATTTGACCGGATTGTGATTGTGAGGTTTCCACGGTCCCAGAGGCGATTCAGAATGGAAAACGTGCAGCTCGTCATTGGGAAACCCTGGGCGACCGACGCCGACGAACATCCACCACGCGTCATCGGCCTGGTGTAGGGTAGCGTCAACTGCGTCAATATTATCCACCAAGGTTTTCTCGAATCGCCATTTTATGGGAAATTCCACGCACCGGTACACCTCAATGCTTCTATGGCCGATGGTCTCCGGTAACAGGAAATATTCACCTTTCCACAGAAAAATGAACGGGTACGAAAGATGATAGTCCCGTTCCAGGATTTTCAGCGGCTCCAGCCATGTGCCGTCTCGATGCATTTCAATCACCGAGATATGGGCTTTTCGTTTTTCGTACAGGAATTCCTCAAGAAAAATATAATATCGCCCTTCTACAGCCACAGGGAACGGGTCCGCAAAGTAACGGTCGCCAGGAGGCACAATGTACCGCAGATCGGAACATGTGTCTCTATTCATGCCTTCTTGAACAATGTTGTACGCCAGGAACCACTGGGGAGAGAACACTGTGCTCCTGAATCCGTTGGACAGAATTTTGGCCAATCGTGCTGCTGAGAGCAACGCTCTTTGCATGAATGACGGGCCGGGAGAATGTCCCGGCCTGAAGCCTGTATGCACCACTGATTCGGTAACACAATAAAGCGGATTTTCAGGAAAGATTATGCGCTTGGGCAAAACAGGCGTGTCCATGCATCATCTCCACGAATCCGGATTACGGCAGTTCACATTCCGTCGTGATTCACCCATTGCCGTG